>JBDSRT010000351.1:0-17820 GCA_039929165.1 Ginsengibacter sp. | reverse complement strand
GGCTCGATCAAATTTAAATTTTCAAATAACAAAATGTAACTTTTAATAATTAATGTAATCACCCGCCAATACTTGTGATAGGTGAAGAAAATATCCGGCTCGTCAAAATTTGACCGGATGAAACTTTGCATTGTAGGAAGAGTATCGGGTCTGCTAAGAGAGAAGTATACGAATGATGCAAATGTATATGATATTATTTAATTGGCTTACACAATAAAAATGTAAACCCTAAAACAAAAATTAAACAATTGTTTAATGCCTAAGATATTCAATGCTACTATCAACGAAGTTTTATACCAAGGCTAATCAATGTCAGGTCTTATGAATTATTTTTAAACGGATGACTGTGATCATTCAGTGTCTTAATAAATTCAGCAATGATTGTTTCAAGTCCTGCCAAGGTTTTTGAATCTGTGATCTTCCCATCCAGGCTAATTTTCGTCTTCACAAATGGTATCACCATCTGCAAGTTCATTACATTCTTTGCTTCAATAACTTTCAGCGTTTCCAGTAAAGCGGCATGACCATATTTACCGTCGGTTGAGGCTGTTATAAGCATTGTTGGTTTATGCGGAAAGTTAGAGCTGGAGATTGTCCAGTCTATTGCGTTTTTTAAAGTGCCTGGTACGCCGTGAGCATATTCCGGCGTACAGATCAGTATTCCGTCTGCGGCATAAAGTTGTTCTCTAAATTCTGCGACTTTAGTGTCTACATCCTCAATGTCATCATCCGGATTAAACTGCGGCAGGCCTGCAATGCCTTTATATACTGTGATGTCAAAAACATTGACACATAAATCTTCAATAGCTTTTATCAGGCTATCATTTGTTGATTGTTGCCTCGTGCTACCGGATATAGCCAGTACCTTTTTATACTCCATAAAGACTATAAGTTCAGCCACCAATTCATTTTTAAAATGAGTCCGCGGCTTTTGTTTTTAAAAAGTGATCAGATGTGCATTAAAATTATAAACAGAAATATAAAAATATGCATTTGGAAAACGAAGTACTTTATCCTGATAGGGCTATGTTGAATGAACAACACGGTATGAATACTTTCTTAGCAATTAGTGTTATAAATGTATCGCTTTAATTGTGATAAGTAACCGGCGTAACGCCAGCTTAGCACTTACTGTTTCTTCAATATTATTTTCGGAGCATAAAATAAGTTGCTTACCTTTTGTACCCCAATTTTTCACCTTAAAACTATAAACGATGCCAATAGTAAAAGTAATTGAGGTTATCGCCTCTTCGCCAACAAGTTTTGATGATGCTGTAAAAAACTGTATTGAAGAAGTTTCTAAAACAATTCAGAACATTGACTCTGTTTATGTGAAAGATTTTAAAGTACATGTAGAGAACGGCAAAGCAGCATCTTATGGTGTGATATGCAAAGTCTCTTTTCGTGTAAATAGTGTTGACAAATAGTATAACCGGATTCTTGTTACTAAAATTTAAAATTGAAAAATATGTTAGACAAACTTTTAGATCTTATTCGTGGAAACGCAGGTGAAGCGGTTACCAATAACCCTGCTATACCGAATGATAAAAATGAAGAAGCCGTACAATCTGCTGGCTCGTCCATAATGGCGACCTTACAAAATGCATTAGCTGGTGGAAAAATAAAGGATGTACTTGGTTATTTTACCGGCAAGAGTGATAACAACTCTGACATTGTAAAACAAGCGACCACGAATTATTCAACTGATCTGCAAACTAAAATGGGTCTTGGTGCGGCCGAAGCTGATGATGTTGCAAATAAAGTTGTTCCTGCAAGTATGACGCAACTAGCTAATAAAACCGCTGATCCTTCAGACAATGGCTTTAAAGTCCAGGATATTTTTAATAAGCTAAGCGGTGGAAAAACAAGTGGCTTAAATGTTCAGGAAATGATTAATAAATACACCGGTGGAAAGTTTGATAACGACCATGATGGTGATGTTGATATGGACGATCTGAAAGGAATGTTTTCCGGTGGCGCCGGAGGTTTAATGGACAAAGTGAAGAGCCTTTGGTAAATAATTTAAACCATAATATTATAAACCAGTCTTCCGGCTGGTTTTTTTATGCCTTTAAAATGCTTTAGTTAAACTATCTCATATTTTTAAGCTGTTAAATACAACCAACAAAATAATGTCTTGATAAATAAAACTACTTATTAAACTGTGATAAATATGTCAATTCAAAAAGCAGATCAGGCTGTCACCGCTAAGCAGAATTAAACATGAATTGAATAGTGAAATATTATTTTTATAAAATATAAAATCGTTCAGCTGTCTATGGTGGATTGATTTTGTATAACAATCAGTTATAAGATTAGATTTGTTTAAACGGTTTACAAACAAAATAAAGTGAAAGCAACTTCTACAAAGGGTACTTTAAAAACAGCCGCAATCATCATCGGTGTTATCATTGCGGTGATTGTACTCTGGAATATTTTTTCTCCAGGTATGCGGCAATCATCTGCCCAGCCAAATGTTCTCGGCATACTGGCTGCGGGGCTCATTATTGGCGCCATAATCATACTCCTCATTTGGAGGCTTAGCACAAACGGCAATAAACAGGTTTTTACAGAAAGCTCACACACTATTGTAGAGAGTATAAGAAAGGTTTTTAAGATTGTATGTGCTGAAGGTCATTTTAATGAGCTGTATAATTTTGAAGAAACAAAGAAAATTCTCGGTTTCATTCCCTCAACAAAACGTGCCCTGGTCATTATTGAAGCCAAAGTGTTAGTGGGTTTCGATTTTGAAAAATGTAAATGGGAACTTGATGAAACCAGGCGCACCATTAAGCTCATGTCATTCCCGGAACCGCAGATACTAAGCATTGAGCCTGACTATAAATACTACAATTTTGATGAAGGTATTTTTAATTTGCTAAACCGTAAAGATCTTACTAACATACAGGCCAACGGTAAAAAGCAGGTGGAGATATCTGCCATAAAAAGTCACTTGCCACGCATTGCCGCTGAGCAAATGCGCACTATCCTGCTTGAAGTTGTTGAATCAAAAAACTGGCATCTTGAGAATACTTATAAAATCACAGAACCAAAGAAAATCGCCTGATGGCTAGCTATTATTGATAGAAGCAGGTATTGAGGTATGTTTAAATTGAGTACCACGACTGGATTGTTCAAAGATTTGGCAAAGGTCTTTAATCAGTTCCGTTTCGAAATTGCTCTTACATAAAGATTGGTTTAAGCCTTACCGCTTATCCTTATAAGAAGACAAGAATACGTCAAAAGAGTATTTTTAATTTCACAACTCTTAAATTAATGCACATGATTATTCGTAACTATTGTAAGGCTTTTTCTTTTGCATATATAGCTTCACTTTTATTATTAACCTTCGGCTCAGCTTCAGTAAGAGCACAATCTGTAACGACTGCTGTCACCGGCTATGGCAAAGCATCCTATGATGTTAGCCAGCCAGGAAAATTTATGAAGAACTGGGTGATAACAGGACCGGTTGCTGTAAACAAAAATGTAGCAAGTGCTGATAACGACACGCAGGAAAAAAAATTTAAAACCGACAGCCTTAATCCGTTGATCGTCTCAAACGGCAAAACATTAGCACCTGTAAAGATCAATGACAGTGATTATAACTGGCAGGCATACTCTTCACCAGATGACATTGTTAGTCTTGATTCACTCTTCGCCAATAAAGACTATGTATATGCCTATGCGGTGGCTGAACTCAATTCGCCAAAAACACAAACGGTATTCATGGGTGTTGGCAGCGATGACGCAATAAAAGTTTGGCTTAATGGTAAACCCGTTCATACTAACTGGATACCAAGAGGTGCCGTTAAAGACGATGATTTTGTGCCCTTAACTCTTGTTAAAGGCAGTAACCAGTTGTTATTGAAAGTTCAGGACATGCAGGGCGGATGGGCTTTTATAGCAAGACTGCTCGATAAGACAGGCGTAGCTAAACAGTTGGTTTCGGCTGTAACAACCGGCAACCTGGAAAAATTAAAATTGCTGATTGATGGTGGCGTAGATGTTAACGGCACTGATGAAAATGGCATCACGCCAATAGTTGCAGCAAAAATAAGTGGCAGAGATGATGTGGCGCAATTGCTAACGAAGGCAGGCGCAAAGCAAACAACCGTACCTGCCGGAGATAAGCTTGTTGACAATTTTTATAGTACACTTAAAAAAGATAATTTATCGCCCGGCATAGCATTGCTTGTAGCTAAGGATGGTAATGTGCTGTATAAAAAAGGCTTTGGCTATGCTGATGTTAAAAACAAAATTGCTATAACGCCGGATACAAAATTTAGAATTGGTTCGGTTACAAAGCAATTTACTGCGGCCGCCATTTTAAAATTGCAGGAAAATAAGCAACTGAATGTAAATGATAAGCTTTCTAAATTTATTCCTGACTTTCCGCATGGCAATGACGTTTCAATTCATCATTTATTAACGCATACTTCAGGCATACATAGTTATACCAATAAAGAAGGTTTCATAGATAAGGTTACAACAGCTATTTCTCCTGATACATTAGTTAACGCCATTAAAAAAGATTCTTTCGATTTTAAACCTGGTGATCGCTGGATGTATAACAATTCAGGTTATTTCATTCTCGGCTACATCATAAGTAAAGTATCCGGCATGTCTTATAATGAATATCTTAAAAGGACTTTTTTTGATCCTCTAAACATGAAGAACACGGGTGTATATCATGCAGGTATTACACTTGAACATGAAGCAAAGGGTTTGGCAAAAAAAGATGGACAATATACTGAAGGCCTTGATTGGGATATGTCATGGGCCGGAGGTGCCGGTGCTTTATATTCAACCGTTGATGACCTGTTGAAATGGAACCAGGCATTGTACAATGGTAAGGTGTTAAGCAAACAAAGCTTTGATGCGACTATAACACCGGTGGTATTGAACAGCGGTGAAAAGGCTACGCCATATTATGGATATGGATTGGGCATATCTAAATATCGTGGTGAAAACGTGATTAGCCATAGCGGCGGCCTTAACGGCTTCCTGACACAGCTTGCGTACTTTCCTGATGAAAAACTAAGTGTTGTTATGTTCACGAATACGTCTGAGCCTGAGATTATGTTTAACCCCAACACAATAGCCGAAGCTTTTTTATGGAGTAAAATGGAAAAGCAAACAGCTATGGTTGAATCATCAGCAAAACCTAAGAATTTGCAGCAATATGCTGGACGTTATGAGCTTGCCGGCGCCGGCGTAATTACCATTACAAACGAAGGTGACAAATTATATGCACAAATAAGCGGACAGGCAAAACATGAAATTTTCCCATCGGCTGAAGATGAGTTCTTCTGGAAAGTAGTGACAGCAAAATTAAAATTCAACAAAGATGATGAAGGTGAGTTTTCACAGGCAACGCTTTATCAAAACGGCCAGGAATTGAAAGCAAAGAAATTAAAAGAGGAAACGATTGTAACAGTTGCACCTGAAATATTAGACAGCTATGTTGGCAAATACAAGCTTAGGGAAAATGTTGTTGTAACGGTAACAAAAGAAAACAATGATCTGTATGCTCAGCCTACAGATCAATCAAAAGAAAAACTTGAACCCGTTTCAGACAGTGCCTTTATCATAAAACAATTGAATGCAAAAGTCACTTTTGTAAAAGAAAGCGGAAAAGTAACTAAGATCAGTCTTAATATGAATGGCATGAATACTGACTTACCAAGAGTTGAATAGGAAGCTTCATACACTTCAGTAATTCCTGAATTTTTAGCAGGTTAAGGCTGACTTGTTTCTTTAAGTCTCTTGTGATAATACACATAAGATAATATACCAAGAATAAAAGGTATTGCCATGAAGAGCATAGATGAGTTAACACCGAAGGTTGCAACGTTAGAATATACCGCACCGATAAGATCGAAGAACAGTCCTGCGTATGCCCATTCTTTTATCCGGTTAAACCCGGGAAATAATATGGCAATGCTGCCTAAGATTTTTGCCCAGCCAATAAAAGGTGTAAAGTAAGCCGGATAGCCAAGTGCATCCATAAACTTCTCTGCGTCCGGCAGTACAAGAATATCCGGTACGGCTGTAAAAATCATAAAGCCGGCAAAAAGTATTGTGAAGATCCAGTAAAGTGTGTTTATCTTTTTCATGATTTAAACTGTTTAGTACCTGCAGTTATACTTTGAATTATAAAGAATAAAAATAACAACATTGTATAGATCACGCTATGTGCTGTTGCGACAATTGTAGAGGTTATATGCGGCAGATTTTTTTTAACTTTCAATGCATCCCCAATAATCACCTTATGAGCCTAAAACAAAAAGTGTATAATCATTACTTGCAGCTGATAAAGGAGAAGATAGAAACTCTACAGCATGTTTTAGATGAGCTGAAAGAAAGTGGTGCCAATGAAACAAAAAGCACTGCAGGAGATAAACATGAAACGGCTTTGGCAATGTTGCAGATTGAACAGGCCAATACCAGAGGTCAACTAAATGCTTTATTAGATCAGCTTACAATTTTTAATAAGATTAATCCTGCTCTTAAAACAACAACAGTTGTAGCCGGAAGTCTTATAAAAACAAATCACAACTATTTGTTTCTAAGTGTTGCGTTAGGTAAGGCTTTAATTAATGGTGTTGCGGTCATTGCCTTGTCGCCGCAGTCTCCTTTAGGTTCAAAAATATTAGGACTTGCCAAAGGAGATAACGTAAGTATAAAAAATATGGTTTACCTCATTCAAGATGTTGAATAGAAGTATCTCTTCGATCAATTATGGGCGTTCGTCAATAAAACAGTACCGTACATGTAGTTTTATTTTGAGTGCCTGTGTCATTTCTGAAGTTTGAATAAAATCACAGTATGAAAATATTTATCGTCTGCCTGCTTCTTGCCTCCACATCATTTGCTAGTGCGGAAGAAGCAAAATACACAGCAAGCACACCAGCCGGGCCAGTAGTTAAAAATTTTATTGGTATTCTCTTAGATGACTCAGTAGATTTTATACGGTGGAAACTGACACTGCAGACAGATAGTTACACGTTAGAATGCAGCTATGGCATTAGTAAACCGAATACCAATGGCTTCATCAATGGTGGTACAACAGTATCCTTAGCAGGTAAACTGATCAAATCAAGAAAATATTATCAACTTGAGTACAACAACAAACACTTAAAATTATTTGTGCTAAATAATGACCTGCTGCATATTGTTGATGCAAATGATACCCTGCTGGTTGGTAATGGCGGCTGGAGTTATACACTTAATACAATTACACCTCAAACCACAGCTGATAACAATTTCACAGCTATTGAAATTCTACCAAAAGATTCCGCTGTATTTGATGGCAGGACACCTTGCGGTATACCGGGATATATTCCTGCAGGAAAATTGTGTTATAAAATAAAATGGCGCATTACAATGTATGGCGCCGCCTCAAACCAACCTGGCACCTGGCGTACTATTCGTGGTAAAAGCGGAAAATATAAGATCATTCAAAATAAAAATGGTCAGTCAATCTACGAGTTAAATGACCATGATGGCACAGCCTTGTTATACCTGGTCAGGCCTTCAAATAATATTTTACTATTTACCAATGCTGAAGGACAATTGCTCACTGGTAATGAAGATTTTAGTTATACGTTAAACAGGATACGCTAATTATTGGTAAGAAGTTTTACTCAATTTATCTACGCAAAACTTTTTATTTTTTTATCAGCTTTACCAATATCTTCATCATTCATTTATATGCTATGCAGATATTAACTATTGACATTGGCGGCTCACATATCAAAGCCACCTTACTTAATAAAGCTGGAGAGAAAATTTCTGAGTATGAACGCCTGCCTACACCGAAGCCGAGCAATCCTGAAAACATTTTAAAAACGATACAGGAGGTTGTAAAAAACCTAAAAGGTTATGAAAGAGTATCTGTTGGCTTTCCCGGGTATGTAAGAAATGGTGTTGTTAAAACTGCACCGAATCTTGATAACGAAAGTTGGAAAGATTATGATCTGCAGACTGAAATTGCAAAGGTATTAGGCCAGCCAGCGAAAGTGGTGAACGATGCAGATCTGCAAGGTGTTGGCCTGGTAAGCGGTAAAGGACTGGAGATGATGGTAACCCTTGGAACTGGCTTTGGCACGGCGCTTTTGCTTGATGGTAAGCTGCTGCCGCATTTTGAAATTGCACATCATCCTGTTAAAACAGACAAGGACTATGATGAATATATCGGCGAAGCTGCCTTTGTAAGAAAAGGGAAAGAACATTGGAATTACCGTATGAAAAAAGTTTTTGATATTTTGAAAACGGTGTTTAACTACGACCGGCTATACATCAGCGGTGGCAACGCTAAAAATCTTACAATTCCGCTTGACGAAAATATGGTTATTGTAAGTAATAAAGAAGGTATTAAAGGCGGCGCAAGGCTTTGGAACGATGAACGTTCATTTTAGTTTATATCCTGTAGCTAATAAATTCCCAATTTGTTTTGAAGTTCGCTGAAGATCAGCAGCGGTGGATTGCAGGGCAAGATGAATGTCTCCCGTCTGGTTGGATATTGGCAACAATACATCGAAATATTTACTAAACATTTCGGTGGGTGTTAAAGGGACTTTTCCAGCAAGACCAATGATCGGTAAACCTTTTCTTTTAGCCGCAACTGCCACACCATACGGACCTTTTCCCTGCAAGGTTTGTTCATCAATATTGCCTTCACCAGTTATAACTATGTCGTTTCTTTCTAGCGCTTTATCAAAACCGGTAAGCTCTAAAAAATACGCTATGCCATTTACAAGATTTGCATTGATGAAGGCATGTAAACCTGCTGCCGCACCACCGGCCGTGCCACCATATTTTATTGTTGATATATCAGTTCCTGTTTGCTTCAAAATTATTTTAGAAAGGCTATTTAATGCAGTATCAAGCGTAACAACATCCCGGAAGGAAGCACCTTTCTGTGGCCCGAAAACAGCAGCGGCTCCACTATCACCTAAAAGTTTATTATCAACATCGCAAAGTACAATCACCTGGCAATTAAGAACACGTTCATCAAGATTTGTTGTTTCAATTCTATGTAGACGATTCAATTGACCGGCTTGAACTATAAGCTCACCAGCCTGGTCGATAAACTGTACACCAAGTGCCGACAAAATACCTATGCCTCCATCAACAGTGGCAGAGCCACCCATAGCAATCATTATCTTTTTTACACCTTGGTCTAAGGCTGCTTTAATTAATTCCCCGGTGCCTGCTGAAGATGCTTTTAAAGGATTTAATTCTTCGGACTTCAACAAACGCAATCCGGAGGCTTCAGCCATTTCTATGATAGCCGTCCTGCCATCATCGATTAAACCAAATGAACCCATTATTTTACGGCCTAAGGGATCATGAACAATGGTTTTAATAAGGTGACCACCACATTTTTCAATGACCAAAGCTGCAGTACCATCACCGCCGTCACCTACGGCGAATTTCTCGCAAATGCAGTCAAGTTTACTTTCTTTAAAACCGTCTTCAATAGCTATCGCTGCAGCCTTCGCCGAGAGACTATTTTTAAAAGCATTTGGAGCAATGAGTATTCGCATCATTAAAAGTTATTACCGTCTATCTCAAACGAGTATCACAACAGCCGGGATAAAAAATAGACCATCAACAAAGATGTCAAACCCATAAGTACTGTTGCCACTGAATATACTCGTAGCATCGTTTTAATATCAAGGCCGGAAAATTTTGCAACCACCCAAAAGTATGCATCGTTAGCATGAGAGATCATCATAGAACCGGCACCCATAGCCAATACACAGAGCAACGGCCCATCGCCTGCAGCGAGACCCAATGCCAGGAGCAAAGGCTTAACTATTGAAGCCGCTGTAATTATAGCCACGGTCGATGAGCCCTGCGCCGTTTTTAAAACAAAGGTTAAAAGGAATGGAAACAGTATCCCCAAACTTCCAAGAGCTAAAGATTGACTGAATTGTTCACCAATTTTAGTAGCAGCAAGGATGGCACCAAATGCACCACCAGCACCGATGATTACTAATATGCCACCGGCTTTTTCAGCAGCATCTTTAAGCAATGCACTTATAGCGTTTTTTGTCCAACGCCGTTTACAGGTAAAGGCCAGCAACACACCAACAGATAAGGCGATTACCGGGTCACCAAGAGCTGAAAAAATATTTTTTAAAACAGAATGAACGGGACTTTCAATAGTTAGAAAAGACTTAATGGCAATTAAGACTACCGGTACTAAAACGGGCATAAAAGCTTTTACTACTGAAGGCAGTGCCTTGTCTGCTTCAACCAAAGCATGCTCTTCGCTACAAGTGTTTGTATATTTTTTCCCTGCATAACTTGCCCAGGCAAAGCCAATAGTGGCAGCAGGTATGGCGACTAAAATTCCATACAATATTAATTTACCGAAGTCAACGTCAACAATGCCGGCGGCTGCTGCAGCACCGGGATGAGGCGGAATTAAACAATGCACTGCATACAATCCGGTTGCTAATGATACAGCCATTGTAGCCATAGAGATGCCTGTGCGTTTGGCGAGTGAATTGTTTAAACCACTTAAAACAATATAGCCTGAATCGCAAAAGATGGGCAGCCCAACTATAAAGCCAGTGATAGACATACCAAGAGCCGCATACCGTTCGCCGGTTAGTTTTAAAATGAACGTGGCCATAGTTTTAGTGCTCCCGGTATGCTCAAGCAATATGCCCAAAGCTGTGCCTAATACAATGATCAATCCCAAAGATTTCATGATATTACCAAAGCCATCCTTTGTTATCGCAATCACTTCAGCAATCGGAAGTCCGACACCCAGGCCGACAACAAAACAGGCAGTGAGCAAAGCAAAAAAAGCATGGACTTTATATTTAGTCGTCAACAAAACAATAACGCCAATCCCTGCTATCAACCAACCAACCAGAAAAATGAAAGCGCTTGTCATAAAAACTATTTGAAGAAGTTCATTTGCAGCAAAAAATCTCTTGAAGATAAGCAGCTCCGCATATAAAATATGTTGCAATCAATTCTGCCTTCATTCATATCCTTAAACTTATTTATCTTGAAATAAAGACCATCAAAATGATTCCACTGAGCGATGATGATTCTGACCGGCGAACGACGCCGTACATTAATTATATTCTCCTTGCCATTAATATTATTGTGTTTATTGTTTACCAGAGATTTGGCACTAACATAGATTTTACCTATAGCTATGCAACAGTACCTGCCGAAATATTAAGTGGTCATGATATAGTAACAAACGCTGTGAATGTGCATGATCCGCTCAGTGGGCAAATCGTTACTATTCCGGGTTTGGGCGTAACGACTATTCCGGTGTGGCTCACATTGATTAGCTCTATGTTTATGCATGGCGGCTTTGCTCACCTTGGCGGTAACATGCTTTATCTATGGATATTTGGAGATAACCTGGAAGATAAACTTGGTCATCTTCGCTATCTGGGCTTTTACCTGTTGTGTGGCGTTATTGCTTCGCTTACGCATGTATTTACTGATTATCTTTTTCGTGAAAATCATTTGATACCAAGTCTTGGCGCATCAGGTGCTATATCAGGTGTATTGGCAGGCTATTTATTATTATTCCCGACAAAAAGGGTGACCGTACTTGTCATCATGTTCTTTATTCGAGTGCCGGCTTTTGTTGTTTTAGGCTTGTGGATATTGTTACAGGTAGCTAATGGCATTGGATTCCTTGGTGGTAGCGAAGCCAGTGGCATCGCTTACGCAGCACACATTGGCGGCTTTATCGCAGGCTTGCTTTTAATAAAAAGATTTATACCGAAAGGGAAGTTAGAAGTGATTAGCAGGCGAAGGTTTTGGTAAACCTCCGCCTGCTTCACTGAACACAAAAATTATTCTGAAAGAATTAATTTAAAACTGCGGCTGACTTTTCATAATCAATATAGCCTTTTGCACCCGGCGTATAAAAAGTATTATAATCGGGAACAGCCAGGGGAATAGCTTCTTCGAAACGTTCAACTAAATCCGGATTTGAAATATAAGGACGGCCAAATGCTACCAGTTCTCCTTGTCCTGAAGCAAGATCAGCTTCAGCTTTTTCTGCATCATACCCACCAGACATAATAATCGCTCCACCGAAAGCATTCCTGATCTCATCCTTAACAGACTGTGGATATGCCGGCGCTCCCATTGATGTATGATCAACAACATGGATGTAAACAATACCGATTGCTTTTAATCCTGCAGCTAACTTAGTAAACTGCGATTCCGTTGTATCGTCCCATTTAATATCATTGAAGGCCCCAAATGGCGATAAACGAATGCCAACTTTTTCTGTACCAATAGCGTCAGCTACAGCCTGCGAAACTTCCAATACAAATCTGTTCCTGTTTTCTTCACTGCCACCATATTCATCCTGGCGCTGGTTAGAAGCGGCACTTAAAAACTGTTCAAGTAAATAGCCATTGGCGCTATGTAATTCAATACCATCAAAACCTGCGTCTACGGCTGCTTTAGCGCTATCCACAAATTCCTGGATAGTATCTTTCAATCCATCTTTGGTTAAAGCTTCCGGCACTGGCAGGTCCTTCATACCTTCTTTATCTGTATACATCTGTGTGGTGTCAGCAGCTATCGGCGAGGGCGCTATAACTTTTGCACCTTCCGGTAAATTTAATGGATGTGTTATCCTGCCTGTGTGCATTAACTGCACAAATATTTTACCGCCTTTGGCATGAACGGCATCTGTAACAATTTTCCAGGCAGCTATTTGCTCACTGTTAAATAAGCCCGGAATACGTGCATAACCAAGACCGTTCGGCGAAGGCGAAGTGCCTTCCGTAATAATAAGACCGGCAGAAGCCCTCTCGCTATAATATTTCACAACAAGATCGTTTGGCACATTACCTATTGCCCGGCTGCGGGTCATAGGGGCCATTACTATACGGTTATCCAGTTCAAGTGTGCCCAGTGTATATGGGCTGAACAAATGCGAATGTTTTTTACTCATAAATTTTTATTTTTAAATGCTAGCTAAAGCAACTTCATCACTTGTACTTAAAGCTTTAAAATTGACTTTGACAAAAATTTGTTTTAATTTTACTTGCATATTGCAAGACAAATATAGGAATTACTTTTAAATTGCAAGTGAATTATGGAAGAAAATTGTAATGAAAAAATGCGACGGTCAGATTGTGCTGTTAGTATGGCGCTCGATTCTGTTGGAGACAGGTGGTCTTTATTAATACTACGTGACCTGATGTTTACTGATAAACGCTCTTATGGAGAATTGCAATCTTCGGCGGAAAAAATTGCCACAAATATTTTAGCGACACGACTTGTGGCACTGGAGAAAAATCAGATTATTTACAAAACACCGGACCCTACGGACAGCAGGAGGAGTTTATATTATCTTACAGAAAAAGGCATTGATCTTTTGCCTGTAGTTACAGAATTGATGCACTGGATGTCAAAACATAACCCTGATGCCTCAGCCTGCACAGCCAATACAACTGCGTATAAAAAAGACAGGGTATCACTTTATAAAGAAATGACGAAACAGTTGAAGAAAGCACATCTTCAACATGGGGACTTAGTCAAATAGCAAACTTTTATCGCTTCCGAACGAAATTATTTTGAGGTAAACACTTTTACATAATCTACATACATCGTTCCTGAAACGATTTGAGCAGGATTGAAATTAGAGAAGAAGTCGCCACCGACAGCCAGGTTTAAAACCACCCGTTCTGTTTTACTAAAAAGATTAGGCACATAGCTGCCGGTTTTTGTTTCAATAATATTACCATCAAACACTGAAGTAAGACTGTTCTGCGACCAGATCATTTCATATACATGATAACAATCAGCAAGGCTCACATTGGAAGTAATAAAACCAACCTGGTTCTTAACAAGATTTCTACCCGCCGAACGGCCATAAAAATAATTAGTCTGGTATTTAAAAGGTTCGTGCCCCCTTGCTTCTACATAATCAATTTCGCCTTGCGTTGGCCATGGATCACCATAGCTCCAAAACGCCGGCCACATACCATAACCCGAAGCCAATTTAATACGAGCCACTATGCGAATTTTCGGCGTGGCAGTGGAAGCGGAAATATTAGTTTTACATTCAATACGGCCGGATGTATAACTGAAGGTTTTTGGCGTTGCATCATATGGCGTAGTAACGCCTGTTGCTGTTTCCTTTTTTGCCGTGATCACCAGGTTACTGTTTACCACTTGCATGTTTGCCGCCTGGTAATATTGCAATTCATTATTAAATGCACCGCCGGTCCAGATATTCCATTTGCTAAGGTCAGCGTCAAAATTATCTTCAAACACTTTTGTGTAGCCTGATGATGTTACGGCAGTTTCATTAAACGCATAATCACATACGCCGCTGGCATTTACATTCAAGTTGGTTTCAGTTGATGGCCCGGCTGGGTTTTGTGCAGCATTTGATGTGGTCTCCTGGTTATTTGCAGACTTGCCTTTATTACAAGACTGCAGAGCCGCCAGGCAAATTGCACTAACCAGTATGTTTTTTGCGAAGATGATATTTTTCATATTCAAGTTTTTGCTATCGAGTTCTGAATATACAATGAATAATGAGCATTAAAATACCGACGCTAAATTATTTAAAGCAGTGAAGATGTCTAAGCATTTTTGTATATCAAAGACGGCCGTTTTATTGGTTTTATTATTTTGTATGTATAAAACACTCGTATGAGCAACTTGAAATCTCAGGCTTGTAAGATGAGTTAAACATGGAATATAGATCTACGCGTGCTTGTCTCGAACAAATCTCAGAGACTTTGTTTGAGTACAAGCCTCATCCTAAATCGATGCACCTGGGCGTATTGGCTGTATCTGTAGCAGAAATACCGCTATGGATAAAGCATATGGTTGTCGACGGTGAAATTAATTTCGTGACCTTCCAACATGCGCCTCCAAAACAACGCAGAACTATTATCTTTTTTTGAAGACAATATGGAAGCTGCAAGAAAGGCTTTACAGGAAACAAATGATGAAGCCTTACAAGTCGACTTTACCCTGAAAGCAAACGGGCAGGTACTGTATAAGTCTCTTAAAGTAAATGACATTTACGTTACCTTAAACCACTGGGTACATCGCCGCGGACAATTTTTTGTTTATATGCGCTTGAACGATTTGCCCGTGCCATCAATTTATGGCCTTCTGCAGAAGATAGAAGTTTTACACCGCCTTAGGCATAAGGCCTCCTAGATATAATGATTACACAGCTTTGAATATTATTCAGCCATTTTCTTTGAAGGCACTACAATTGTTTTATATAATGTTTCGATTTTTTGGCATAGTATTTTAAGGAAGGGTTTTGTTGATAATCTAAATCAGCTAAATTTTTAACCAATAAAAGATATTATGAAAAAGTTTTTAATGTTATCAATGGTTGCAGCATCTTTTGCAGCTTGTAACGATGCCTCGACTGACAGTACAACTGAAACAACTTCAGATACAAGTACAACTATTTCTGCAACACCGGCACCAATGGATGCTACCACTACTACCAGTACTACTACTTATACGCCGGCAGAAGGTGATGTAACTTATAGAAACAGCAAGTTGCTTGTATATAAGGGAAATGATTGGACACCTGCTGAAACCGATGTTACACTCAATGATGGCGTAACTGTTAACAGGAGAGGTGAAGTAAAAAGAAACAATAAAGTAGTTGTACTTGACGATGGTGAAGTAGTTAACCGCTCAGGTAACTTTTTTGACAAAGCGGGTAATACTATTGAAGACGGGTGGGATGCAACTAAGAAAGGTGCAAAAAAAGCCGGTAAAGCTGTAGGAAACGCGGCTGATGCAGTTAAAGATGCTGTTATAGGTGATAAAGATGAAGATAAAAAATAAGTAACAACGATATTTACAATGTCAACCCCGGGTTCCGCTATGGATCCGGGGTTTATATTTTATTGTAATATTTCGCCAAATATTTAAGCTCAGATCAGTTCCAGATCAGGTATACAATCTACTAAGCAATCGCTTTCGTAATTAAATCAGATGAAACCGTTATACCCCGTCATAAACGGTTATTATAACGTTAACAAATCTTTTAGAGTTGTCGATGTAAATTTTTGTATTAAAGATTATCTCATAGGTGGTTGTTAAGATTCAAATTCTTTGTCATGGATGCAACATACAAACAACAGGAAATTTTGCTCATTACGGGCAATCATTTTGCCCAAAGAGAATGGGCCGAAAAAATAAAAGACGATAAAAGTAGACTTACACCGATGGAAGAGCTTGAAGAAGCCTGCTGGAACGGTTTACTACCTGACTTGCTTCCCGAGTTATTTGAAGATAAAACCTTGGACAAAAAACAGTTCCTGCTGCGAATTAAGCATTGCAGATCTTTTCTTGAAATTGATCTTGGCGAAAATTTTGAAAGCGTAGAAGCTGACACCTCGATAGATCCTTATCTTTTTGTTGGAAGCCTGATATTATCTTAAACTATTTCTGATAGTCATTGCAAGCGTGGCAACTGCTAAAATAGCTTGACATGTTTTGAGTAAAAACAAGAACGGGCAAAAGCAACAACATCCAGAAAGTACACTATTTTAGTTTCGGACAGTTATGGCAACAAAATTCAATGACGGGAAAACCCCACAGGAATCGTAATGCTTTGTATTTGGTCGGAAACCAGGCGGTGAATAAGCCGGATGTCCCGCAGGTGATTCAGCATGTAATGGGAAATAAAATAGGATACAACGAACTACTTGCCGGGTTCACTTTATAAATTGGACAAGCCCCTAAATGTTTGCTTTATAATTCCAGCCTGTAACTTCCCCGGTACTGTCTTTTTACAAATGTATTAGCAGGCTCAAAATTTGTAATGCGTTGATTTTCTCCGTCCCATAATAATTGCTTGCGCCCGGGATAACTGATTTCGCCTTTACTGTTCTTCTCCTGGTAATTATAGCTTTTTACGGCGAGGTTGCCCATCAACACAGTTTCTGTCAGCGGGCCACTTTTATCAAAAGATGAACTCGTATAACTTCCATAACCTTTCTTGCAGGCATTTACCCATTGTGTTTGATGTCCGTCTGAGCCCCGCTCAACAAATGCATATTTTGATTTGGGTAACTCAATTTCCTTCATTCGTTTGGTTGGCAACAAGGTAGGATTTCTGCCAAATAAGCCCGCCATTAATTTGCCTTTGCTGCCTTCAAAAATAATACCGCCATCCCATTCACCTAATGGTTCATCCGGTAATAATTCATCGGGTCTCCTGGGTTTTATACCTCCGTCGTACCAGATCAGTTCAACAGGCGGCATATCATTCCGTGCCGGAAACTTTATGTAAGTAACCGATGAGGGCGGATAGCTGTCTGTATACACTTCTTCTTTAAAAAAGCCACTGTACACTGAACCCACACTACAGGTAACGGCAACAGGATAACCAAGTTTTAAAGCCCTGTATGGCACGTCTATAAAGTGGCAACCCATGTCTCCGAGTGAGCCTGTACCAAAGTCGCTCCAGCCACGCCACGTAGCAGGCAAATACGTTGGATTAAAATCACGATAAGGCGCAGTGCCTAACCACAGATCCCAATCCAGTTCTTTGGGTATCTCAAATTTGCCGGTGGGCGTAGGTATCCCCTGCGGCCAAACAGGACGATTTGTCCATACATGTACAGTATTCACATTGCCTATAACGCCATCCTGGATCCATGTTTCCACGTTGCGTGTGTCATCTCCGCTGCTGCCCTGGTTGCCCATTTGTGTAACCACTTTATACTTAGCCGCAGCTTTTGTTAATATCCTTGCTTCATGTATATCGTGTGTAAGAGGCTTCTCGCAGTACACATGCTTGCCCAGTTGCATAGC
>JBDSRT010000350.1:0-3809 GCA_039929165.1 Ginsengibacter sp. | reverse complement strand
GCGAATAAATCAATTTGAAGATGCACTGTTTAAAGGAATGATGCTTCTGGAAAAAATAATTTTCTCAATAAAGAAAATAGTTAAGCTTACTAAAATGGAATTAGGCATTTACAGTTTTGTAGAAATGGATCCGCAAGGCACTGGCAACAAAGGCATTGAAGGCCATAAACGCATGCAGGAACTTATGGAAGAAATTGTGTTGGCCGAACAGGTAGGCCTCGATGTATTTGCCATTGGAGAGCATCACAGGGCGGATTATCTCGTATCATCACCCGCCGTGGTACTTGCTGCAGCTTCACAAAAAACATCAATAATAAAATTATCAAGCGCCGTTACTGTATTAAGCTCAGATGATCCTGTAAGAGTATTCCAGGATTTTGCAACAGTAGATCTCTTATCTAAGGGTAGAGCAGAAATCATGGCGGGCCGTGGATCATTTATAGAATCGTTCCCATTGTTTGGTTATGATCTGAAAGATTATGATGAACTGTTTACAGAAAAGCTGGAACTGCTGCTTAAAATAAACGCTGCAGAGAAAGTATCGTGGCAGGGCAAACTCAGGCCATCAATAAATAATCTAGGCATTTACCCAAGACCGTTTCAAAACCAAATTCCTATATGGGTAGCCGTAGGCGGCACACCCGAATCTTTAATGAGAGCAGGCCAGCTTGGTTTACCGATGGCACTTGCCATCATTGGTGGCTCGCCTCAACGCTTTAAACAATTAGTGCAGTTATATAGAGAATCGTTTAAAGCGGCTGATCATACTCACCCCTCGACAGTAGGCATCAATTCGCATGTTTTTATTGGTGATGATTCTACAAAGGCAGCAGATGATTTTTATCCTTCTTATGCCACTACTATGACTAGGATAGGCCGGGAGAGAGGCTGGGGGCCGATGAACAGAATGCAATTTGATATGATGCGGCAAAAGGAAGGTTCACTTATTGTTGGTAATCCGCAGGAAGTAATCGATAAAATATTATACGAATACGAGCTGTTTGAAAATGATCGCTTCCTTGCACAAATGACTGTTGGCCCAATTGATCATAAAAAATTGATGCGCTCAATTGAATTGTTTGGAACTGTTGTGGCGCCAGCCGTTCGAAAATTCACAAAGTCTCAACTTCAAAATGCATAAATTACAATTACCTAATGATGTTTTATGGCAACAAGGTTAATTGTTACAGGCGCAACTGGTATGGTTGGCGAAGGTGTCTTGCATGAATGTCTTCAACATAATTCTGTTGAGGCGGTTTTAGTAATTGGCCGGAAGTCATGCGGTATTGTGCATTCCAAGCTTAAGGAAATCATTCATAAAGATTTTTTTAACCTCCCGGCGTTACAGGAACAATTTACCGGCTATGACGGCTGTTTATTTTGCTTAGGGATATCTTCAGTTGGTGTTAAGGAGGAAGCCTATTTTGAGAATACTTATAAACTTACCCTTCATTTTGCAGACACTTACCTTGCGGTAAATCCGGCTTCAGTTTTTTGTTACATCTCCGGCGCAGGCACAAATGCCTCAGGAAACGCAATGTGGGCGAAGATCAAAGGGCAAACAGAAAATGCTTTATCAAAAATGCCTTTTAAAAGTGAATATAATTTTCGGCCTGGTTTCTTAAAACCAACGTCTGGATTAAAGAATACTTTGGGTTTATATAAATACTTCGGATGGCTATACCCAATTTTTAACAAGCTAGCACCTAAATATTTTTCTACTCTCAAACAGCTTGGTTTAGCTATGATAAATGCTGTGCTGTTTGGTTATGAAAAAAATGTACTTGAGGTGCCGGATATCGTTTTGCTTTCAGAGAAAAAATAATGTCGCAACAAGCCACTAATAAATATTATGCATCCGTAATAGGATCAGCTATCTGCTGGTTTGCTTTGATCTTCCAATTGTACCTGATACTGCATAATAGAACAACTTCTGTATGTGAGACCTTAATGAGGTATTTTACATTTTATACTATTCTCACTAACCTTTTAGTGGCAATTTGTTTTACAGCGGAAGTTGTCCATAAGAATAAACGCCAGTCATTCTTTACAAAGCCATCTGCACTAGCGGCCACAGTAGTGTATATCAGTGTAGTTGGTGTAGTATATAATGTGGTGCTTCGTTTTGCCTGGCAGCCTACCGGTTTGCAAAGGGTAGTTGATGAGCTATTGCATTTGATAATTCCGGTCTATTTTATTTTATATTGGCTGATACTTGTGCCTAAAATCAAATTGAAATGGTCAAAGCTTTACAGCTGGCTTATATACCCCGCTATCTATCTCGTGGTTGTAATGATTAGAGGTGCTTTCGCCAGGTATTATCCTTACCCTTTTGTAAACGTTACTGCTTTAGGCTATCAAAAAGTTACCATCAATTGTATGTTTGTCTTACTGGCTTTTTTATTCTTTTCCTTTTTGATAATCCTTATTTCCAGAAGTTTTGTGAAACGTACGTTACTTCCTTAAAGGAAGCGGTTATTGGATGATTACTTCTTTGATCACCTTTTCTCCAAGCATCTCATTAACGCGGAGAATGATATTTTCTTTCTGATATATTAATTCGTTTTTTAGAGGCGCAACAGAAGACTTTATAAAAAGTGTCTGGTTAATGATCTTAATGCTGTCAGTGTATTTCGCAATCGTCTTTCCCATTATTTTTTCCCATGCCTCTTCAATTTGCAATGCCTGGATACCTGGCTTAAGTTTACTTTCTTTTAAAAATTGCTTTAAAGCTTCGCCCATTGAAAATTCACTCATTCTATAAAATTAATTCAATTCAATGATCTGCACATCCGTGCTAAACTGTGTCAAAAAATCATGTAGCCGTTGCTTCTGCGTATCAGTAATAAACACCTGGCCCTGGTTATTGATACAAATCCATTGCAATAAATTCCCCATGCGGTTATCGTCCAGTTTTTCAAAGACATCATCTAACAAAAGAAGAGGAGCAAAACCTTTATTCGCTTTAAGTATTTCAAACTCTGCCAGTTTTAAAGCGAATAGAAAACTTTTACGCTGACCCTGCGAGGCTAAGTTTTTAAAACTTCTGCCATCCAGATTTATACCTAGATCGTCTTTGTGTATGCCTGTGGTTGTGCGTTGCAACAAAATATCTTTGGGACGGCTTTCAGTCAGCAGTATGGCAAAATCAGCATTGGTCAACAGGCTTTCATAAATCATGTCCACATTTTCAGAAGTGCCCGCAATTTTTAAATAAAAGTCTTTTACCAAAGGGATTAAAGCCTCACTAAATTCTGTTCTTAAAAGAAAAATATTAGTTGCCGGCTCTAATAACTGTTTATCCAATACGTCCAATAACAGATTGTCTGACGTACTTCCTGTAAAGTTCTTTAACAAACTATTGCGCTGTAATAATATCTTATTATACGTTATCAATTGCTGCAGATAACCCGGGCTCATCTGGCTTAAAACGGTGTCTATAAAACGTCGCCTTTCATCGCTGCTGCCGGCAATAATTTCAATATCATCAGGTGCAATAACCACGCACGGGAACTTACCAATATGTTTTGAAAATTTTTCATACAACACATCATTTAAATACAATTCTTTTTTAGAAGTATTGCGGTAAGTGCAGATTACCTTATCCGTTTCAACACTGTGTTTTTTTTCAAATTCGCCTTCAACTCTAAAGCCATCAAAGCAATTTTCTACATTGATAGAATCTGTTCGGGAAAAATAACTTTTCGAAAAGCAGAGATAATTGATGGCATCAAGCAGGTTGGTTTTTCCAACACCGTTCATACCACAGATACCAACAAGCCGGCTGGTAAAATTGAAGCTGCTGAGGC
>JBDSRT010000349.1:0-4714 GCA_039929165.1 Ginsengibacter sp. | reverse complement strand
ATCATTTTTTATTGATGGTTTTAACCAGTGCTTTAGGCACGGCAGTGCTTATTAACGTTTTTCTTTTTAAACATAGAAGTGTTCAATTCAGGATTTGCGTTTTTGCAATCCTCGCAGAATGCCTGCTCTTATTTTTATATTTTCAGAAGCTTGGTCAATTCTCTAATGGAAGTTTTGATCTGTGGTCAGCGTTTCACTTGCTTACCATAATCTTTTTATGCCTGGCAGCACGAGGCATTTATAAAGATTCAAAACTCATTAAGGATAGTAACCGTTTGAGATAAGTAAAAGGCTTTAAAGGTATTTACCTGTATAACTTTCCTCCACCTTTTTCAACCCGGCCGGAACGCCTGCGTAAACCAATCTGCCGCCACCATCGCCAGCTTCCGGGCCAAGATCTATTATCCAGTCTGCAGATTTTATAACGTCTGTGTTATGTTCAATCACAAGGACAGAATGACCTTGTTCAATTAAGGCATTAAATGAAGTCAGTAATTTTTTAATATCATTAAAATGAAGTCCTGTAGTAGGCTCATCAAAAATGAACAATATTCTTCCATTTGCATTTGCCTCTTTTGAGCCTTTCCCTTTGCCAAGGAAAGAGGCCAGCTTAACTCTTTGCGCTTCGCCACCGGAAAGCGTGTCTGATGACTGTCCTAATTTTATATAGCCCAGACCAACTTCATTTAAAGGTTTAATTTTTTTTACTACTTCTTTTTCATCCTTAAAAAAATCAATGGCTTCATCAACACTCATCTCAAGTACATCATGTATACTTTTTTCTTTATAATGAACTTCAAGCACTTCTTCTTTAAACTTCTTTCCGCCGCACACTTCGCATTGCAGATGCACATCAGCCAGGAACTGCATTTCAACTACCTGCTCGCCTTCACCTTTGCAGGCATCACAACGGCCTCCGTCAACATTAAACGAAAAATGTTTTGGCATAAAGCCACGAATCTTACTCAAAGGTTGTTCGCTGTATAACTCTCTTATTTCATCATAAGCTTTTATGTAGGTTACAGGATTGCTTCTTGAAGATTTTCCAATCGGATTTTGATCCACCATTTCAATCTGGCTTATCATTTCGATATCACCGGTAAGTCCCTTGAATAATCCAACCTTATCAGTAAACTCACCTTTTATCTTTTTTAAAGCCGGGTAAAAAATTTGCCTTATCAAAGTTGTTTTGCCACTCCCACTAACGCCACTCACTACACAAAAAATATTGAGGGGAATAACTACATCAATGTTCTGAAGATTATTTTGTCTTGCACCGTGAATGGTGATTGAGCTATTCCAATTACGAACAACTTTTGGTGCATCTATAGTTAAGGCACCACTAAGGTATTTGCCAGTTAAGCTTTCAGGGTCATTGATCAATTCATCATAGTTGCCTTGGGCAACAACTTCGCCACCTAAATGACTGGCGAGTGGACCCATGTCAATAATGTGATCAGCTTCACGCATCATCAATTCATCATGTTCTACTACAACAACCGTATTACCAAGATCTCTTAACTCTTTAAGTACTTTAATAAGGTTTTCAGTATCTCTTGAATGCAAACCTATAGAAGGCTCATCAAGAATGTATAACGAGTTGGTAAGATTGCTACCAAGACTTCGTGTTAATTGTATGCGTTGACTTTCGCCGCCACTTAAAGAGTTAGCAAGCCTGTTTAAAGTAAGATAACCGAGACCAACATTTAGTAATGTTTTTAAACGGTTGTTTATCTCCAGCAAAATCCGTTTGGCAACAGCAGTATCATGTTTACTTAGTTCAAGTTCATCAAACCAAACATATAAATCTTTAACCGGCATCTCACAAAGCTGGCCTATGTGTGTGTCATTTATTTTTACATACAAAGCTTCCTGTCTTAAGCGGTAGCCATGACATTGTGGACATAAGGTGCGGCCACGGTAACGACTTAGCAAAACTCTATACTGAACTTTATATAAATTTTGTTCTACCTCTTTAAAAAATGCATCAATGCCATCAAAATGTTCATTGCCTGTCCACAATAAATTGTATTGTGCTGTAGTAAGATCTATCACAGGTGTATGTATTGGGAAGTCGAACTTTTTAGCAACTCTTACAAGACTTTCTTTCCATAAGCCAAGCTTTTCACCACGCCAGGGCGCAATGGCGCCTTCATACACACTTAATCTTTTATCAGGGATGACAAGATCAGGATCTATACCAAGCACTAAAGAAAATCCTTCACAGGAAGAACAGGCGCCGTAAGGATTATTAAACGAAAATAGATTAGGCACCGGTTCTTCAAACTTGATTCCGTCTAATTCAAATTTATTTGAGAACTGCAAAGCTTTTCCATCAACAACTTTTAGTAATACTTCACCTTCGCCTTCATAAAATGCTGTAATAACAGAGTCAGACATTCTATGTACATCATCTTCATTATATACTTTTACCACAAACCTGTCAATTAAAACAAACGCCATGCGTTGCTGTAAGTAATCATCAACCTCCGGGTTTTCCTGCAAATCTTCAATGCGCTCTATTTCATCATTAATTACTAATCTTGAAAAGCCTTTCTGCATTAAAATATTAAGCTCTTCTTTTACTTCTCTATTATGATGCTGGCGAAAGGCTACAAGCAACAATAGCTTTGCGCCAACCTTCATTTTTGCAATGGCATCGGTTACATCTTTTACGTCATCACGCTTTACTTCACGGCCAGATACCGGCGATATAGTTTTACCAACTCTTGCAAATAATAACCGCAGGTAATCGTAAACTTCCGTCATGCTTCCTACAGTAGATCTCGGTGTTCTGGTGATCACTTTTTGCTCAATGGCAATAGCGGGACAAAGACCGCTGATGTAATCTACTTCAGGTTTTGCCATGCGTGCCATAAACTGGCGTGCATAGGAACTTAAACTTTCTGCATAACGCCGCTGGCCTTCCGCAAACAAAGTATCAATCGTTAAAGAAGACTTACCTGAGCCTGATACACCGGTAACAACAACCAGTTTGTTTCTTGGAATTTCAACATCAATATTTTTAAGGTTATGCATTCTCGCACCCTTAATAAAAATGTTTTTATGCGTTGCTTTAAAAGATTTTGACGAAGAAAGAGAAGTTGAATTTTTGATAAGCTAATTTTTATTATGATGTTGGACCTTTTATGAGGCGGCAATTTACGATAGTATTTTTACTGCGTTTTTTGCATTCGCGCATTTTTTTACGAAAACTTCAAAAACGTATTGTTCGATGAACTTTTTATATAATTTAGCACTACCAATATCCAGAATATGATCGCCTTCTGCAAAAAGCACCAGACCTTCTTCCTTCTTTTTATTGAAAAAAAATTACACACAATAATCCAATAAATCCTAAAATTCCAAAACATGAAATCCCTAACAAACTTAACTGACCAACAGCTTATTCATCTTTACATGGACGGCGATGCCGAAGCACTTTCTCAATTAGTGATCCGCTACAAAGACAAAATTTACACGTCAATTTATTTATTGGTTAAGGATAAATACCTGGCTGAAGATATTTTCCAGGATTCATTTATCAGGATCATTGATACACTTAAAACCGGCAGGTACACTGACGAAGGCAAATTTTTACCCTGGGCTATGCGTATTGCTCACAACCTTTGTGTAGATCATTTTAGAAAAGTAAAACGTACGCCAACCATTAAAACCAGTGATGACAGGGACATTTTTGAAGTCATTAATTTTTCTGAGCCTGGTGCTGATCATCAGATGATGCAGGGCCAAAGCCACGATAGAGTTAGAAAAATGCTTGACCTGTTACCAGAGGATCAAAGAGAAGTGATCATCATGAGACATTACGCTGACCTAAGCTTTAAAGAAATTTCATCTTTAACCAACTGCAGCATTAATACAGCTTTAGGCCGCATGCGTTACGGTTTAATCAACCTGAGAAAGATGATGGTTGAAAAGCAAATCGCTTTATAAGATTACTGTAACCCTCCATAGTTTTTTAGCTTTAAACCTCTTCATAACGTAGAGGTTTTTTTATGGATTGCGCTTTCTGTTTTCAGCTTTTACTTCACTAAGCATTGAAATAAATCTTGGAATACCAGGCTCAAAACCGCCGCCATCTTTAATTAGCTTTCCTTTTTCATCCAGAAAAAGATATAATGGCTGTGCATTTGAATTGGCAAGTGTTGCCTCAATATCCAGGTTCTTTGCACCGATAGTTTTTATAGATGACTGATCAAAAGCCGAAGTATATTTTTCGTTTTCCGGTAACTCCTTTTTTTCATCAACGTATAAACTGATAACAATAAAATCATTTTGTAAAATGGAACTTACTTCTGGCTTAGACAATACCTGGCTTTCCATTTTACGGCAGTTAGCACAACTATGTCCTGTGAAATCTATCATTATAGGTTTCTTTAATTCTTTGGCTGCAGCAAGACCTTCTTCATAATCAAAAAACGTTTCAACGCCGGGTATTTCTGACTGAAGTAAACCAATATATTTTTTAGGTTTTATTTGTTTGCCTGGAGACAGAGAAGCCGTATTGGTATTTTGCTGCGCAGAATTACGTATCAGTTTTTCAATGTTAAAATCCTGTGTTTTGTTTTCCGGCAGCCAGCCACTAATGCCATTTAAAGGTGCACCCCACAAACCCGGTATCATGTAAATGGTAAAGGCAATAGTGCTGATAGCAAAAAATAAACGGGTAACAGAAAGGAATGGCAAGCCATAT
>JBDSRT010000348.1:0-3712 GCA_039929165.1 Ginsengibacter sp. | reverse complement strand
AAGGCAATATGTATTGTGCCACCAAATTTGCCGTAGATGCTTTGAGCAAAAGCATGCGGATTGATCTTTTAAAACATAGTATAAAAGTTACCAATATTTCTCCTGGCGCTGTAAACACAGAGTTTTCATTGGTGCGCTTTAAAGGTGATCAGCAAACTGCTGATAAAGTGTACGATAACTTTACGCCATTAACTGCTGAAGACATTGCGGATAGTATTTATTACTGTGCATCGCTCCCACCGCATGTTTGCATCAACGAACTTACCATAACCCCAACAGCGCAGGCCAACACCATTTACTTCTCAAAAGAAGAGGGCTCTAAATAATATATCGGCTAAACATACGTTAAAGGTTGTGCCCGTAATGTTGCGGTATTGATTTTGATTAGAATAAAATCTAACCAAAAACGCCATAGTACAACGCATTAATATCCTGAACCCGAGAATGAAAAACTGTTTGAGAAGTCATTTATTGATTGTATTGGTG
Source organism: Ginsengibacter sp. (assembly GCA_039929165.1). Classification (GTDB taxonomy): domain Bacteria; phylum Bacteroidota; class Bacteroidia; order Chitinophagales; family Chitinophagaceae; genus Ginsengibacter. Next base: position 3,226 of record JBDSRT010000348.1, on the reverse strand, counting down.
CTGTTTGGCATCAACGTAAAAGCACAAAATCCTAACAACGTTATACGGCAGGCAGCATGTTTTGATTCAACTATCAAAGTGCAACTGGATAGCTTGAAACAGGCGATGGCAAGCCAGGGTTTTATTGTAGTTAAAGCCGCCAGCATGGCGATGGAAAGTGAATACGAGATGCCTGTAATTGTGCCCTTAACCGAAGGAACCTGGTACCACATAGCTTTTATAGGCGATATGACTTCTAAATTGTATGAAGTAAGAATGTATGACTGGCAGGAAAAACAAGTGGTTTACCAAAAACATTTTGGCCAGGGAATGGAAAGTAACATTATAGCCTATTCTTATATTCCAAAATTTTCAGAATATCACATGATAAAACCATTGCAGATAAACAAAAAAAAGAAAAAAAATATTTGCGGCTACATTATTTTATTTAAAAAACAAAGCTAGTTAACCTAGTTTTTATTCGGCCCGTTGTTAACCAAGCCCTGGATTTTTTCCGGGCTTTTTTTATTGTTAGTGAAGCGATGTTTAAAATCTAATCATCGAAGCCGGCTATTGTGTTACTTATATCTTCTACACTGTGTGATTTTGAATCTTACACGACATATTTCTGTTATCAATACGTTGGTGACAAAATAATGATATCATCTTACTGCGCTAATGAAACCCTAACCTGTAAACCGGCTCTAGTGTTTACGGTCGGTGCAGACGAAGAGATATAAGGATTCACACGCCGCTGATCAAAATATAATTTGAGGTTAATACGATTATTAATATAATAATCTATGGTTGGCGATAATGTTATTTCACGACTACCGTTTGTGGCGAAAGCTGCCTGCTGATCAAGCCGGCTATTAGACGTTACGTTATCTCTAACTCTGAAATCAAATCTAAAATTGATCTCATTACTTAACTCTTTACTACCACTTTTTGAGAATGGCACTTTGAAAGGCAGCTTAAGGCCACGCTTTCTAAAACCAGCGCCTATTGTGTATTCAGTGGATCTCACTTCGCTTAACTGAAAATCTATAAGACTAAGACTTAACTGTCGTTGCTTTACAAATTCGAACTTAGCATTTAGCTGATTTACAAAACTTACATCAAAGCCAAGCAGCGGTGCAAACTGTTCATTAATAGTAACATTAGGTATCAGGTAATATGGTATAAAATTATCAGACACGGTATCAACAAAGGAAGGATAGCCAAACCTCGATACATCCTGGTAAAGCAGGGCAGATGTAAAACTGTTCATGCTTAAACTTGCATTATAAGCATGCGTAATAGAGAAATTAGTGAAAATCTTTTCAAAGCCTTCTACACTGCTTAAACCATTGTAAGAAATACGCCAGTTTGGCTTTGGCATTATACCTCTAAATGGATTTGATTTAAGCCCACTGTTATTCTGGTTGATCAGGCCAACCTTTTGGGGATCTTTGCCAGTGTAAGCCGCAATAAAAGCCGGTACTAACACATCTATTGCATACCGGCCATAACCAAGATAATAACCATCCGCTCCCTGCACCTGGCTGTATGGGTTCAACTTGCCCAATCTTTGCGAAAGTAATACGCGGTAATCCTGGAACTTATTGAATGTCTTTGATACCTGGTTAGGATCATATTTTTCAAACAAAGTACTGAAAGCGATATAACTAACATTAAAGCCGCCTCCTGCATAAGGGCTCAAATGTTTAAAGCCAAAACCTGTACCGGTGGTATCTTTAAACAGCTCAGAATAATTTTTATTAAAGGTCTTATCAAGATTAAGATCAACCGTCAAATCTCTCACCGGCTCCAATTGTGCTGCAAGCGAAATCCGTTGATCAAATGTTTGATTAAAGAGATCATTGAATAGCGTATCCCTTGTTATCAGGCCTTTTGCAGCGGCTTTGTTAAGCCAGTTAGAATCTGGTTGTTTGCCTAAAATAAAACCAAAGCCAGGTTCCATACTTCTAAAATTCTGCCCAATATATTGTGTGCTATCTGTATAACCTGGTAAGCGTGTATTACTGTTTTGAGACACTGTAAAGTTTACTGTTTTGATACTCGTTAACAGTTTGCCAAAGATCCGCGGCACTGTACCAATTTCCGGTAAGGCATTTGGATCAGCATTTCGCCGCTTACCTTTTTTTGTAGTTGATGTATCCGTTGGCTGAGCTGGTGGCGCAGCATTTTTTGTAGAGTCATTTGGTCGCGGTAGATCTAAAGCTCTTAACCATTTGGATTTATTATAAAGCTTGGACATATCAAGCTGTACAGTCGCTTCTTCCTGCTGACCGTTTTCTAAAATATTACCAAGATTTACTGCAAGCCGTGACGCACCGATCCAGCGATAATTGGCTGTATATCTTAAACGTATAGTTGACCAATCCAGTAAAGGAAACTTTGTAGTGGGCACAGTATAAGTGAAGTTTGCTGCTTGATCAAACACTACATTCCGGCCACCTTTTAATAAATTCCTTCTTACCGTATCTCTTTTGGCTTTAGTATCAAGCCTGCCATAAGGCTCATCAATACGGGCATTATTTAAAGCGGTGTAATCAAGGTTAAGAGAATGGGTTAAATCCCATCTCAATATATAGTTCCTGTCAAAAGTATAGTACTTATCATAGGTTTCGGGAATACTATATTTAACATCGCCGCCAACACTTCTTGGTTTCAAGGCACCAAATTGTCTAAATATATCTGCTTTAAAACTCAATTGGCTGGGAAGCGGATTTACATTAAAATCCCTGATAAAGTCCAGCCAGCGGGATTTCGTTTTTATGAATTTCTTAAACGGCTCTATATATTTTGGTTCAGGCGCATAGTTATAACCCAGGCCTGCATGATGTTTCGTAACCTCGTTGTTTTCAATTAACGGATTATGAATCTGTGTTTTTGTATAATTATAGCTTACATCAATATTTGAAATATCTGTGATCTTCGCCTTTTTATTATTGGTTTTATTTTTACGGACATTAGTAAGATTGAATGTTTTTATAGAGGTAAAATCAATGGCATTTTTACGGATAGAATCCCGGTCAGTTCTTTCTGAATACCCTAACTTGTCTTTCAGTTTAATATCAAGGTCATATGGGTCAAATTCCGGCGCACTAACAGTTTGCGAATACCCTGCATACAAGGGCACTGACAGGCCAGCATGCTTTGGTAATATTTTACCAAGCTCAAGATTTGCTGCTGCATCAAACTGGGTAAAGTTATCTCTATATCTTTCCGTGATTCTTTGTTC
>JBDSRT010000347.1:0-3981 GCA_039929165.1 Ginsengibacter sp. | reverse complement strand
GATGAAATAAGCCCTGATACTAGGCCATTTCAGTTTGGTGATACTTTAGAACAGATTGATTTTACAGCTTCAATACGCAATGCTCAAATTAATCACGGCATTGATAGTTTTAAGATGGCTGAAGATGATCTTGAAATAAAAGAAACAGATTATAAGGCGCAAACATCGACAGTTTTAATGATCGACATTTCTCACAGTATGATCTTATACGGTGAGGACAGAATAACGCCTGCCAAAAAAGTTGCCATGGCACTGAGCGAACTTATCACCACGAAATATCCTAAAGACACATTGGATATAGTTGTGTTTGGTAATGATGCCTGGACGGTTGAAATAAAAGACTTGCCTTATCTTCAGGTTGGGCCTTATCATACAAATACAGTTGCCGGCCTGGATCTCGCTATGGATATTTTAAGACGTAGGAAAAACCCCAACAAACAGATCTTCATGATCACAGACGGTAAGCCGACTTGCCTTAAAGTTGGTAAACGTTATTATAAAAACAGTTTTGGTGTTGACAGGCGCATTCTTAACCGGTGCATGAATCTTGCAGCACAATGCAAAAAATTAAAGATTACTATTACAACATTTATGATAGCCAGCGATCCTTACCTGCAGAGGTTTGTAACAGAGTTTACTGAGACTAACAATGGCAAAGCATTCTTCGCTTCTCTTGATCGGCTCGGCGCATTTATATTTAAAGATTTTGAAAGCGGCAAAAGAAAAAAAGTTTACTAATACCCGCCCTAATTTTATTATTAAAAGAAGACATACAACCGTATGTAGAGAGATATTTTATGAAAGTAAATAACATTAAAACATTTGGTGATTTAAAGAAGGCAGGATATTCGCCTAAAAGTATTAAACAGGAAGTGAGAGATAATCTTATCCAAAAGATTAATAAAAAAGAAGTAACGTTCCCCGGCATTTTAGGCTATGAAGATTCGGTAATTCCGGATACGGAAAGAGCCTTGCTAAGCCGTCACAACATTCTCTTTCTTGGCTTGCGTGGCCAGGCAAAAACAAGAATGGCAAGGCAAATGACCGGACTGCTTGATGAATACATTCCTATCGTTGCAGGCAGCGATGTAAATGATGATCCGTTCGCTCCGTTAAGCCGCTACGCTAAAAATTTACTGGAAGAAAAAGGTGACGAGACACCAATTGACTGGCTCCACCGTAGCGAACGTTATGGCGAAAAATTAGCTACACCTGATGTTAGTGTTGCTGATCTGATTGGTGATATAGATCCAATCAAAGCAGCAAATCTTAAACTGGATTATGCCGATGAAAGAGTTATCCATTACGGTATTATACCAAGAAGTAACCGCAGCATTTTTGTAATAAATGAATTGCCCGATCTGCAGGCGAGGATACAGGTGTCTTTGTTTAATATTCTGGAGGAAGGTGATCTGCAGATACGTGGTTTCAAAATTAGAATACCGCTGGATATTCTTTTTGTGTTCACGGCAAACCCGGAAGATTATACCAACCGTGGTGCGATTGTTACACCCCTTAAAGACAGGATACAGAGCCAAATACTAACGCATTATCCAAATTCAATTGAAACATCATTATTGATAACTGAACAGGAAGCTAATATTCATGAAGAGCAAACAAAAAGGGTTAAAGTAAGCGATCTAATTAAACGATTAATTGAGCAGGTGTCTTTTGAAGCAAGAGCCAGTGAATATGTAGATAAGAAAAGTGGCGTGTCTGCAAGGCTTACTATTGCTGCATTTGAAAACGCTATAAGTGCTGCGGAACGTCGTGGCATTTTAAACAAAGAAAAAGAAACGCAAGTCTGGATCAGTGATCTTAACGGTGTTATACCATCTATTACTGGAAAGATAGAATTAGTTTATGAAGGCGAACAGGAGGGTCCTTACCAGGTAGCCTATAACCTTATGGAGAAAGCGATTCGCACACAGTTCTCAAAATACTTCCCTAACCCGGATACCTTTAAAAAGAAAAGAAGTAAGGAGGCTGGTGCAGATGATAATCCTTACAAATCAATTACACGCTGGTTCGATGCAGGCAATCATTTAAATATTTTTCTTGAGACAAAAGATGAAGACAAAGTACAGTTGCTGTATAAAGTAGATGGCTTGTTTGGTCTTGTAAAAAAATATTTCCCAACATCCAACGCAAAAGAAAATGCATTGCTGATGGAATTTGTTTTACATGGTTTGGCCACGCATTCTTTGATCAGCAAAAAAGTTTTGGAAGGAAAGATCGAGTTTAAAGATCTGATGGGAAGTATGTTAAACTTAAGTTCTCAAACCTTTAGCGATGAAGAACTAGATGATGAGAATTTTAAATAATTAAAATTTATAGCCTGCGCTGATTCCTGCCCAAAGAGCTCCACCATCTTTTACTATTAGCGGAGAGATAATAACTCGGGCTGTAAAACCTTTATTGGAGGGTTGAAAACGATAGCCAATACTCGGCACAAATACTGTTCCGCTTTCGTTAACGTCGAAGAACGAGTTACCATTCAGATTATAGATTGTTGCACCTGCGCCTAACTCAAAATAATTCCTGTTTTTGCCAAACAGGTAATTCAGGCCAAGCGGAAATGTAAGCCCATCTGCATCACCGAACGGATCTGCCAGGTAGCCAATACCTACTCGTGCTCCCAGCCCATTTTGCCCACGTAAAAATCTGGTATCGTAATTTGCCGAAAGTAGTAAACCATTGCCGCCAACTTCAACAAATACGGATTGAGCCCGGTTGTCAAGTGATAAATTTTTATCTTGCCCAAAAGATATGTTGGAAGTAATGAGCAATACACAGATTAATAAAAGAATTGTTTTCATAATAGAATTATGAATACAAATTATTGAATCAATAACAGAGAAGCTTTGATTAAAGTCAAATAATGAAGTGTGTTACTCTATTAAAAGCTATGATTAAATCAAATAACTAATTAAATAATATTTACCTCTCTTTCCAAATCGACATTAAATTTTTGTTTTACGCTTTGCTTAATGTCTTCACTCAAATTATAAATTTCAGCGCCACCTGCATTGGCATAATTAACTAACACTAATGCCTGTTTATCATAACAACCAGCATCGCCTTTGCGATAACCTTTCCAGCCGCATTGTTCTATAAGCCAGCCAGCAGCCAGCTTTATATTATTGCCAAAAACTTTATAACCAACTATATCAGGAAATTGATCTTTCAGTTTTTTAAACTCTATTTCGGTAATCTCAGGATTTTTAAAAAAGCTTCCGGCATTACCAATTAAGTTCGGATCTGGTAATTTTTTTGTTCGGATGTTTATAACAGCATCCGATACCGCTTTAATGCTAGGTGTTTCAATACCCATATTTTGTAATTCCTGTTCTATAGCGCCATAAGAAGTATTATAACCAGGATTTTTATTCAAGCGGAAAGTGACAGATAGAATAACATATTGCGCCTGCAATTTTGTTTTGAAAACACTTTGCCTATAACTAAATTCGCAATCATTTTCATCAAACTTTATAACAGATTTTTCGGCAATATTAAAAGCCTCAAGCTGGTGAAATACATCTTTTATTTCAACACCGTAAGCGCCTATATTTTGCATAGGAGAAGCGCCTGTATTACCCGGAATCAAGGACAGGTTTTCTACACCACCTAAGCCGTTGTCTACACAGTACATTACAAAGCGATGCCAGTTCTCTCCTGCCCCAACTTTTAGATAAACATATTTATCATCTTCATTTACCTGTTCAATACCGCTAAAATTATTTTTTAAAACAAGCCCATCAAAATCTTTTGTAAACAATATATTGCTTCCGCCACCAAGAGTAAGTCTTTGAGAAGTCTTGTTGAGATGTGTTTCGATGATCTCCGTTAAATCATCAACAGCATTAAAGGACGCAAAATATTTTGCATACACACCAATGTGAAAAGTATGCAGTGGCTTTAAAAAATAATTTTCATGAATCGTCATTTCAAACTTTTTATAAAGAATCTACATCAATAATT
>JBDSRT010000346.1:0-10903 GCA_039929165.1 Ginsengibacter sp. | reverse complement strand
TGGAACGATTTTAAAGACATCACGCTGCATGGAATTTTTTGAAAAAGAAGGTCGTAAAAAAGCATTTGAGCATTTAAAAGAATTTGGCATAGAAGGCCTTGTAATTATAGGTGGAGATGGCTCTTTCCGGGGCGCACAAATTTTCAGCAACGAATATGATATACCTTGTATTGGCTTACCGGGTACTATTGATAAAGATATTGCCGGAACAGATTTTACCATTGGTTTTGATACTGCAGTAAATACTGCTGTTGAAGCTATTGATAAGATAAGGGATACGATGGATGCGCATGACAGGCTTTTTGTAATAGAAGTTATGGGTCGTGATTCAGGTCATATAGCTTTGCACAGTGGGATTTCAACTGGTGCAGAAAACATACTTATCCCTGAAAAAAGAACAGATATTGAAGCGGTAATTGATGCGCTTACTGAAAAAGAAAGACGTCAAAAACTGGTTAATCTTATTGTAGTTGCCGAAGGCGATGGCTTTGGCGGCGCAGATGAAGTGGCAAAGATCATCAAAGAAAGAATGCCTTCGCAGGATGTGAGAGTATGTGTGCTGGGGCATATACAACGTGGTGGTGCACCAAGTTGCTTTGACAGGGTAATTGCCAGCCGCATGGGTTACACTGCTGTAGAATGTTTAATAGAAGGCCGCCATAATATATTTGTTGGCATCCTCAACAACAGGATGCATTATATACCTCTTAATGAAGCTGTGAAAAGAAAACAAAAGATCAGCGATGAATGGATGAAAATTGTTAGAATTCTTTCTACATGATTAGTGATTAATTTGCTATATACTGTGAAATTCTCTAAGACAAATCAGCAAAAAATAAAGCATGTCAAACACTACAACGAAGCCGTATACATCCTCAACAGAAAAAAAAGCGGCGCTTGAACATACTATAAAGCGAACCAAGATTGTAGCGACTGTCGGCCCCGCCTGTGATACGTATGAAAAATTACTAGAACTGGTTAAGGCTGGTGTAAACGTTTTTAGATTAAATTTTTCTCATGGTAGTCATGAAGACAAATCGAAGATCATAGAACTTATAAGAAAAATAAATAAAGCTGAACCATACAACATTGCGATACTTGCAGATCTGCAAGGCCCGAAATTGCGGGTAGGCGAAATTGAAAATAATGCGCTTGAAGTAAACCCTGGCGATGTACTAACATTTACTAATATAAAATGTATAGGCACTAAAGAAAAAATTTATGTAAGTTATCCTAACCTGCATAACGATGTAGTGCCCGGCAACATCATTATGATTGATGATGGCAAACTCGAAGTAAAGGTTGTTGATATTACGCCTGATAATGATGTAAAAGTTGAAGTGGTTATGGGCGGTATCCTCTCGTCAAAAAAAGGCATTAATTTGCCCGACACTAAAATTTCATTACCTGCGCTTACAGAAAAAGATTTAGTTGATCTTGATTTTATAATCACTCAAAAAGTAGATTGGATAGCGTTATCGTTTGTTCGACAGGTTAAAGACATCACAGAACTTAAGGCCATTCTTAAATCACATGATTGCAAATCAAAGGTTATTGCCAAAATAGAAAAACCTGAAGCTTTAGTCAACATCAGGGATATCATTATTGAAAGCGATGCCATCATGATTGCACGTGGTGATCTTGGGGTTGAACTCCCGGTTGAAAAAGTACCATTGATTCAAAAAGAATTGATAAGAAAATGCATGCACCGGGCTAAGCCGGTGATTGTGGCTACGCAAATGATGGAAAGCATGATTGACAGGATTAAGCCTAACAGAAGTGAAATAAGTGATGTAGCCAATGCAGTGCTTGAAGGTGCTGATGCAGTGATGTTAAGCGGCGAAACGGCTACGGGTATGCACCCTACGCTTGTTGTGCAAACCATGAGCAAAATAATTTTGGAAATTGAAAGAGCCGCTTACGATTATAACAGGGAAGATATTCTTGCACCGCAACCCCACTCCCCTTCTTTCCTCAGCGATGCACTTTGTTATGCTGCCTGTAAACTGGCACAGGATGTAAATGCCGAAGCACTTGTTGGAATGACGCAAAGTGGCTATACTGCTTTTATGCTTAGCAGCTTTAGGCCGAAATCATTGCTTTATATTTTTAGTAAAGAACAAACACTTATCAATCAGCTAAGTTTAAGCTGGGGTGTAAGGGCTTTATATTATAATGAAGAAGAAAGTTTAGATGACATTATCTTCGACCAGATTGATATTTTAAAAGAAAGAGGTTATTTAAAAGATGGTGATCTTGTAGTTAACACCGGCAGCACACCGGTTGATCTACATTTACCTACAAATACAGTCAAAATTACCAAGGTAAGTCCTGATCTGCCAAAGCCGCATTAAGGCAAATGCAAATGATATAATTTAATATAACAATCGTTTAAATGGCTGTCATTTATTAAGGTTCCACTTTAGATTTTTATTTTGCTATTTTTCATAAACACTTCTAAGTTTTTCTTAGCGTTTTTTCTTACTTTATTTTTAATAACACTACTCCACCCAAATAACAGTCCCGGTAAACCAAGTGCTTGCCTGCTCCATTTGTAAAAATCAAATTCATCGGTATGCTCAACAATCAAATTATTTTGAACAAGTATATAAGCGGTAACATTATTTACAACTTTTCTACCTGTTTTCGAAAAGGTATATTTTGCTGTCCACCTATAAGTAACATATTCGCCGTCGGTCTTAACATGTTCAAACAATACCTCAAAGTCTCTCGCATTTTTACATAACATTTCCCACATACGTTTTATTTCTTCGCCTTGCAAAATACCAAACACCGGATCGCTGAAAACCGCATCTGCACTATAACAGCTGTTCATTGCCTTATAATCTAAAATTGAAAACGCGGTATAAAATTTATCTGTTACATTGCCGATATTGTTCATACTTAAATTTACTTTCTTTACATTTAGAATTCTAACACATTTATGAGATACTTACTTACGATTATACTTTTTATTACTTGTGTAAATAACTTACAGGCTCAGAATACAGACAGTGCATGGTTTGTAAATAACTATACGAAGATGGAAAAACTCATCCCGATGAGAGATGGAGTCAAGTTATTCACAGCTATCTATATTCCGAAAGACGTTTCTGAAAAACATCCTATTTTAATGACCCGCACACCTTATTCATGTGCACCCTATGGCGCTAATAATTTTTTACAGATATGGAAGAGTTATGCTTTTGCTTATGCTAAAGAAAATTATATTTTGGTAGAACAGGATGTACGCGGAAGGTATATGAGTGAAGGTGAATTTGTTGATGTAAGGCCTTTTATAAAAAACAAAACCGGTAAGCAGTTTGATGAAGCCAGTGATACCTATGATGCCATTGATTGGCTTGTAAAAAATATTGCCGCTAATAATAATAAAGTTGGCGTTTTTGGTATTTCTTATCCCGGCTTTTATTCTACAGAGGCGGCGTTAAGTGGTCATCCGTCTTTAAAAGCTGTCAGCCCGCAGGCGCCTGTAACTAACTGGTTTATTGGAGACGATTTTCATCATAAAGGCGCATTCTTTGCTATGGATGGTTTCTCCTTTTACCCAACCTTTGGCAAGCCACATCCAAAGCCTACAATGGATTATGGCAAAGGTTTTACAACGCCTGTAAAAGATAATTACAAATTTTATTTACAAGCCGGTGCTGTAAAAAATTTAGCAAGGCTGATTGGTGACAGTATTAAATTCTGGCATGAACTGTATCAACATCCTAATTACGATGAATGGTGGAAAGCAAGAGATGCCAGAGTTGGATTATATAATGTAAAGCCTGCCATGCTTTGGGTTGGTGGGCTATTTGACGCCGAAGATTGCTGGGGTGCCTGGAATGCTTACAAAGCCTGCGAAACACAAAGCCCGGCTACAAACAGCAAAATTGTTATGGGACCTTGGTATCATGGCCAATGGACGAAAGAAGGTGAGTATCTAGGTAATGCAAGCTTTGGTAGCAAGACGGGTGAATGGTATCAGCAAAATATAGAGGTCCCATTTTTTAATTATCATTTAAAGGCCAAAGGCGACCTATCCAAACTTCAGGAAGCAACCATATTTTTTTCCGGCAAAAACGAATGGAAAACATTTGGAACATGGCCGCCAAAGGATATTGAAACAAAAGATTTTTATTTATCGTCAGGTGGTCGTGCAGTTTTTAAATTGCTGACCCCAATAGCAATGACCGATACGCCAAAAACCCTTGGTGATAAGATTAATACAATAGCCGATAAAATTTCCACGGTCTTTAACCCGGATAAAACAAGTTTCAATTATACAGAATATATTAGCGACCCTGCGCATCCTGTTCCTTATACTGAAGATGTTCATGAGCAACGAACAAGGGAATATATGACAGACGATCAACGTTTCGCTGAACGCCGCACCGACGTGATAACATTTAAAACAGATCTTTTAAATGAAGATGTAACCCTTGCGGGGCCAGTAATTGCGGATCTTAAAGCAAGTATTTCTTCTACCGATGCGGACTTTGTAGTGAAATTAATCGATGTATTTCCTGCTGATTTTAAATATGACTCTACCTACAAAACAAATGGATTAAATTACCCGATGGGCGGTTATGAAATGCTGGTTAGAGGAGAAATTTTAAGAGGTAAATTCAGAAATAGTTTTGAAGTGCCTGAGCCATTTACACCTGGTAAAATTAGTGCGGTAAAATTTGAATTGCCGGATGTAGCCCACACTTTTAAAAAAGGCCATGCCATAATGGTACAGATACAAAGTTCCTGGTTTCCGTTGGCTGACAGAAACCCACAAAAGTTTATTGATATATATAAAGCAGATGATAAAGATTTTCAAAAGGCAAACATCAGGATTTATCACGATGCAGTTAACCAGTCTAAATTAATTATGCCGGTTTTAAAATGATCTTCACGATGCACTTTAGGCTGCTATTAATGTCATGTAGTTTTATTCTTTCAGCACATAGTCAGCAAAACGGTGCTATGACGGGTTACATCAAAGGGAATTATACCAAGTTAGATACAGCTATTACCATGCACGATGGTGTTAAGTTGTACACTGTAATTTATATTCCAAAAGACAACAACCAAAAGTATCCTTTTTTGATTGAGCGAACTCCATACTCTGCCGGTCCTTATGGAAAAGCTAATTATGCTGCGTCGATAGGGCCGAATTTTCAACTTGTGAAAGAAAAATACATCTTCGTGATACAGGATGTAAGAGGCAGATTCATGAGTGAAGGCCGCAATCTTGAAGTAACACCCTACATCCCAAACAAAGGAGAAAAAGGAGCTGATGAAAGCAGCGACACTTACGAAACAATTGACTGGCTGATAAAAAATATTGCTAATAACAATGGACGTGCAGGCATATATGGTATTTCTTATCCTGGGTTTTACGCTACTGCTGCCTTGCCCGGTGCGCATCCAGCATTAAAAGCTGTAAGTCCGCAAGCACCTGTGACAGATGAGTTTATCGGCGATGATGCAAATCACAATGGCGCCTTCTTTTTACTTGATAACTTCAGTTTCATGAATTATTTTGGTAAGCCTGTTATTGGCCCGGTTGAAGATTATGGCAGTGAAGTTTTTACTACCACTTATAAGGACGCCTATAAATTTTTCCTTGAGCTGGGTCCGTTAAAAAATACACAGTCATCACAATACTTTAATAACAAAAGTTATATCTGGAATGAATATTTGGAGCATGACACTTATGATGCTTATTGGAAAGCAAGAAACATCAGGCAACACCTAAAGAATATAAATATCCCTGTCATGGTAGTCGGCGGTTGGTTTGATGCCGAAGATCTTTTTGGCGCTTTAAATACTTACAAGGCTATTGAAAAACAAAGTCCAAAAAATAATAATAAGCTTGTTATGGGGCCATGGACTCATGGTGCGTGGGCTTCTGGTAACTGGTCTAAATTTGGGTCGTATGACTTTGGCAGTAATACAAGTGCCTACTTCCAGGATTCGTTGCAAACTAATTTCTTTAATTACTATTTAAAAGATAAAGGTGACTTTGATGCAGCCGAAGCCACAGTGTTTGAAACAGGTACCAATCAATGGAAAAAATATAATACCTGGCCTCCGGTAAATGTTACCATGACTGATTATTTTTTAAATGCTGATAACAGGTTATCACTTAAAAAGAACACAAACGGTAAAAGCTTTGACGAATACATTAGTGATCCTCAAAACCCCGTGCCATATACAAAGGGTGTTTATAGAAACAGGAACAATGAGTATATGATCGAGGATCAAAGATTCGCTGTTTCAAGACCTGATGTTGTTATGTATGAAACAGATTCGTTAACTAATGACCTTACGCTTACCGGACAAATAACTGCTGATCTTTTTGTAAGCACTTCCGGCACGGACGCAGATTTTATAGTAAAGCTTATAGACGTACTACCCTCGATAGAAACCCCCAATACTAAACGACCAGAAGGTAAATCCATGGGTGGTTTTCAAAGATTGGTAAGGGCTGAAGTGATGCGTGGAAAATTTAGAAACAGCTTCGAAGAACCGCAAGCTTTTAAGCCAAATGAAATAAGTGAAGTAAAATTTTTCTTAAACGATGTGTCACACACTTTTAAAAAAGGTCATCGCCTTATGGTCCAGGTTCAAAGTTCATGGTTTCCGTTAGTAGATCGAAACCCTCAGAAGTTTATACGAATACCTGACGCAGAAGAAAAAGATTTTAAAAAAGCCAACATAAATATATATCATGATACAGCGCATCAATCAAAATTGATTTTGCCTGTTCTTAAAAAATAAACTCACTTTACATTTATAAACAAACGGTATGCAGGCATCACAAAACACATCTATTTTACATTCCGGCATGATAGATTCTTTAGAAAAAATTCCTGTAAAAATTTTTTCAACGCCTAAGGATGGATCGCTTTATGTTGCAAACATCATTGCTAAATTGATCAATGAGAAAAAAGCCGAAGGTAAAATTTGTGTCATCGGCCTGGCAACAGGTTCAACGCCTAAGTCGTTGTATGCCGAGCTTGTTCACATGCATAAAAACGAAGGGTTGAGTTTTAAAAATGTCATCACATTCAATCTCGATCAATATTATCCAATGGAAGCTGATGCTTTAAATAGTTATCATTATTTTATGCGGAAGAATTTGTTTGAGCATACAGACATTGATCCAAATAATTATTTTTTGCCAGACGGCATGTTGCCAAAAGAACAATTAAAAGATCATGCAGCCGCCTATGAAAAAAGAATTGAAGATGCAGGTGGCATTGATTTACAAATATTAGGCATCGGCAATAATGGGCACATAGGTTTTAATGAACCCGGTTCCGCAAGTTATTCTAAAACACGATTGATAACGCTTGATCATTCAACAAGACTTGCTAACTCGCAGGAATTTGCCAATGTTGCGCAGGTGCCAAGGATGGCCATCACTATGGGAATAAGCACCATAATGAAATCCAAACAAATAATATTAATGGCCTGGGGACAAACCAAAGCGCCGGTTATTCAAAAATCAGTTGAAGGAATGGCTACAGAAGATGTGCCTGCATCATTATTACAGAATCATGATAACTGCACCTTTGTTATTGACGAAGCCGCAGCAAGCGAACTTACACGTTTCAAATCGCCATGGCTAACTGGTGAATGTGACTGGACACCAAAGATTGTAAAGAGTGCCGTTATTAGGCTTGCTTTAAAATTGAATAAGCCTGTACTCAGTCTTACTGATCATGATTATAATGAATATGGGTTAAGTGATCTTCTTGTTGAAAAAGGAGATGCCTACGAAATTAATCTTGAAGCATATTATATGCTTAGAGATAGTATCACCGGTTGGCCTGGCGGAAAACCAAACAGTAATCTTGTCAATCATCCTGAAAGAAGTGAGCCGTTTCCAAAAAGAGTTTTGTTATTTTCACCACATCCTGATGATGACATTATCAGTATGGGCGGCACTTTTATGCGGCTGCACGACCAGGGCCATGAAGTACATGTTGGTTACCAGACAAGCGGCAACATAGCAGTTACAGACGAATTTGTAACACGCTTTATTGATTTTGCCGTAGGCTTTGAAAATACTTTTGGCATCGATGATACTAAAAGCAGTAAAATACTCAATGACGCTATTTCATTTTTGAAGATTAAAAAATCTACCGAAACAGATAGTGTTGAAATAAGAAATATAAAAGGTTTGATCCGGCGTTGCGAAGCAAAAGCAACCTGTAAATACGTAGGTCTTGGCGATGATCAAATCCATTTCATGAATCTTCCGTTTTATGAAACAGGCACGATAGAAAAAAATCCTATGGGCGAAGAGGATGTATTGCTAACTGTAGCGCTTATTAAAAAAATTAAACCCCATCAATTATATTGTGCCGGCGATCTTGCCGATCCTCATGGCACACACAAAGTTTGTCTTGACGTAGTGCTTGAAGCAATGAGACGGATTAAGGACGAAGGCAATGACTGGGTTAATGATTGCTGGATCTGGTTATACAAAGGCGCCTGGCAGGAATGGGATATCAACGAAATAGAAATGGCTGTGCCAATGAGCCCGGATCAATTAAGAAAAAAACGGTACGGCATCTTTATACATCAATCCCAAAAAGACAGTGTGCCTTTCCAGGGAAGTGACAGCAGAGAATTTTGGCAACGTGCAGAAGAACGAAATTCTAACACTGCAAAGCTATATGGTGACCTCGGCCTAACTAAATATGCAGCAATGGAAGCTTTTGTAAGATTGAAGCTTTGGTAATTAAGAAGCGTTTATTTTTCAAACCTCATTGGGGATATATTCATGCACCAGCCGCATGAGTTCTTTTATTTCGAAAGGCTTTGCGAGGAACCCATTAGCGCCACATTGCAACGCAATGTCCTTGGTATCCCTGTTAGCACTGAACATGATGACAGGAATATGTTTATTTTCATCAGAACTTTTAAGTTGCCTGCAAATTACATTCCCATCAACGCCTGACATCCAAATGTCTAAGAAAATAAGATCAGGCTTATGTGAACACATCTCCGGAACGTTCTCACCATTCATTGTCGTCAAAACGTTATACCCCTGGTCTTCCAGTAATATCTGCATAGCGTCAACTATTCCCGGATCATCGTCAGCAACCAAAATTTTTTTCTTATCCATTTATTAGAACACGTTGTGATTTGTTAGATTAGTAAGGCTTGAGAAAACTAAACTGACTAAATCAAAGCACAAAATCTTTTACCAATCGACCTTAAGCTTTATGTTGAGTATTGAAGATAACAGTTATTTACTCATGTAAAAGTTGCTACGCCAGTTAGTTTTTTAAGTATGATGTTATCTTTTTTTCAAAATGACTGATGTCAAAAGGTTTTTCCAGGTATGTATCTGCGCCGGCTAGTTCTGATAAATTTTTGATATCATGATTTGCAGAGAAATATATAACAGGTATTTGTTTAAACATATCATGACCCTTAATTAGCTTAGTAGCGACGACACCACCAGTTTCCGGAATCCAGTTATCCATTAGTATAACCGAAGGTTGCACTTCTGATACAGTCTCTATAATGTTGTTGCAATTGGTTCTTGTATGAACTTCCCAACCAAGATCTTCTAAAATGAAAACACAAATGGTTAGTATGTCCGTATCATCATCAAGTATTAAAATTCTCTTCAACATAAGCAGTTTTGGTTAGAAATTTTATGTGTTGACTTGTAAACTACTATTTATTATAACGATCAAGTTAACGAACGCATTTATCTGCAGCAAATTTTATTCCTATTAAAATTATTCTTTTAAACCTAAGCAACATCTCCAACAAAGTCTTTGTATTGGAAAAATAGATGATTATAAAGTTTTTACCGCTATCTAATTAATATAACAAAACCCTTCAAAACCGGTGCGCCATTCTTTAAATCAAGTATATATGGGTAGGTGCCTAATTGTACCTCTTTGTTTTTATATTTTCCATTCCAGTTAACGTTACCACGCTTGTTATCAAATACAATTTCACCAAAACGGTTAAATACTTTTAATTCAGCTTTAGGGAACGCCGCCAGCGTTTCAATCTTCCAGGTATCGTTTATGCCATCACCATTTGGCGAAAAAGCATTAGGAATAAAAAGCTGTTGATAAACTTTTACAAAAACAGAATCAGCAGCAAGTCCGCAGCCGTTGCCAGACTCAACTTCTAGAATGTAAAGTGAATTTGTTTCCGGTGATACCAGCGGTTGCAAAACATTTGGCGAACTGATATTTGTATTTGGCGACCAGGTATAAGTAACTGCAGTGCCACCTGCTGAGCCGTCAAGTAGTACTGGATTGCCCTTTATAGTAACCTTGTCTTCACCTGCATTTGCGGATGGTAAATCATAAACGTTTACGGCAACTGTATCAAAAATTTCACATACCCCGTTACCCGCCCGCAAAATATACTGGGTTGAATCCTGTGGGCTGGCAAGCGGGTTAGTATTTTGTAAATCTGACAAAGTTGATGAAGGCAACCAATTTAGTTCGGTATAGCCAGCCGCCGCGCCGGCAAGGATCGCGGTTTTACCTCTGCATATATTAATATCTTCTCCTGCATTTACAACCGGCGAGGTTTCAAGCGTTACAAGTGTAGAGTCCCTGTTTATGCAACCTTGCGCTGATATTACCTTTACATAATAATATCCGCTTGCTGCTTCAGTCACTGGTGAGATGCTCGCTTGTTGTTGCATATTTTTATAGCCTTGCGGACCTGTCCATTCAAATGATGCGCCTTCAGATACTGTTAAAACAACTGACCCGCCGATGCATTGCGGGCTGTTGTTTGTTGCGTTGACTATTGGAATATCATTTTCTGTTATTGTTATAACATCAGAAAATATTTTACATGCAGTAATTGAAAAGTTACTCGCTTGTGCTGCCGCAACCCGAAACTGGTATTT
>JBDSRT010000345.1:0-4089 GCA_039929165.1 Ginsengibacter sp. | reverse complement strand
GCATCACCTATACTATTTCCGGTGAAGGTCATCCTGTACTATTAATTCACGGTTTTGGTGAAGATGGTAGAATCTGGGAAAAGATTATTAACACGCTCAATTCTGATAATAAAATTATTGTTGTGGATTTGCCGGGTAGTAGCAAGTCAACATTATTGCACAGCGATAATAAGACGATTGGTATTGAAGATTATGCTGAAGTAATCCGGGCAATACTTGAACAGGAAAATATTGAGAAAATTACTGTTATAGGTCATAGTATGGGCGGTTATATTGCTTTAGCTTTTGCGGAATTATATCCGGCGATGTTATCCGGTTTGGGATTATTTCATTCAACCTGTTTTGCCGACGATGATAAAAAGAAAGAAACCCGTCTTAAGGGAATTAATTTTGTAAAAGATAATGGAGCCCTAGCCTTTTTAAAGACTTCCGTTCCTCCTATGTTTGCTGAAGATTTTCAAAAAGAAAGTTCAACAGTTGTTGAAGATCTTGTTGACAACGGAAGAGATTTTACTGACGATGCGGTCATTCAATATTACACGGCCATGATGAACCGTAAAGACCGTTCTGATGTTTTATTGAATATTACTGTGCCGGTGTTATTTATTGTTGGTGAAAAAGATCAGGCTGTGCCTCTTGAACAATCTTTAAAGCAGTTACATCTTCCTGCAAGAAGTTTGATAAAAATTCTTCCAGATGCGGCACATATGGGCATGCTGGAAGAACCCGGCGTATGCATAGGTGCTATTCAGCAGTTCTTGAACATTAGGACCGAAACCATGAAAGTTAATTAAGCGTTTATAGTTATTGGGAGGTGACAACAACCTCGGAATTTTATGTAACTTACCGCAGCCACAGAATCAGCAATGATTGCTAATTAGCACCGATGATCAAACTTTTGTCCCTTCTTTTTTTACTCGGTTTTTCATCTTCGTTATTGGCGAGCCACATTACTGGCGGGGAAATGACTTACACTTATTTGGGACCAGGCAGTGCTCCAAAATCAAAAAAATATAATATTATCCTTAAGCTTTTTAGAGATAGCCATACAACAGGTGCTGCAATGCCTAACGAAGTCTACATAGGAATATTTGATAATGACAGCGATGTACAATTCCCCGGCGCTAACAAACCTTTTGTTGTAAATAAAATGAGTGAAAACGCTGTGCCTGTAAACGGCTTTCCGCCCTGCCTTAACAATGCGCCTGACCTTGATTACACCGTTGGCTCCTATTCTTTGACAATTGAATTACCTGATAAAGAAGAAGGTTATACGGCAACTTACCAAACCTGTTGCCGCGTTAATCCTCTTGAAAATGTTTTTAATGCAGACGGAAATGGCGGTACAGGCGGCACCTATAGTTGTTTAATACCGCCATTGGAAGATAGTAGCCCTGCTTTTGCTGCAACCGTTGATTTATTGTGCCAGGGCAGAGACTTTACATTAAATTTCAGTGCTACTGATGATGATGCAGATGAGTTAGTTTATTCTTTTGTGCCAGCGTATGATGGAGGTGCTGCACGTAACGCCAATAATATTAATCCCGCTTCTCCAGGTTACAGATCCGTAAGTTATATAAATGGCTACACGGCTACAACTCCATTAGGCTCTTTAGTAACCCTAAACTCGAAAACGGGTATTATCTCCGGTATCGCTCCAGGTTTAGGTCAATATGTGGTTTGCGTAGCGGTAAAATCATATAGAGACGGAAAATATATTGGCGAACATAGAAAGGATCTTATTGTTACCATTGGCGATTGTGATTTTGCCGGTGCACAGCTTAATCCAAAACCTGTATCATGCGATGGGTTTTCTGTTGCATTTAGAAATGATAATAATTCATCCTTAAACAAAACTTTTTTGTGGGATTTTGGTGACCCTAATAGCGGAGCATTAAATACTTCTACAGAAGCTACCCCAACACATGTGTTCAGCGATACCGGCGTTTTTGTTTACAAGTTAATAGTTAATAACGGTGATCCATGTTCTGACGAGAAAACTCAAACCATAAAGGTTTATCCGGGCTTTAACCCCGGTTTTACGACTGCCGGCCGCTGCAAAACTTCACCTATCAGGTTTAGCGATACATCTAAAACCCGGTATGGTAGCATTGATACCTGGCATTGGGATTTTGATGATCCATCTGCAATTGACGATACTTCCAATATTAAAGCACCTTCTTATATATACTCTCAATCCGGAGACTATAATGTTACATTTAGTGTAACCAACAGTAAAGGCTGTGTTGGTGTAGTCACGAAAACGGTAACTGTGAATGATCAGCCGGATTTTGCTATACCTAATGACACATTGATTTGTTCTGTTGATACGCTGAGATTGCAGGGATCTGGCGATGGGATCTTTTCCTGGTCACCGGTTTATAACATAAATGACGTTGGGAGCGCAACGCCCCTGGTAAGCCCTGATGTGCCTACTACCTATATTGCCAGCTTTTCTGATGCATATGGTTGTAAGGGTACCGATTCAGTGTTGGTTGATGTTGTTTCAAAAGTATCGCTAAGCACAGGTAAGGATACCATTATTTGTGCAGGCGACCAAACCCCCATCTCAATAAATTCTAATGCTTTAAGTTATTCCTGGACGCCTGTTGAATCCTTAAACAACACAACGGATAAAAGTCCCATAGCTTCACCTTTTGCGACAACTACTTATAATGTGGTTGGTACAATAGGCAAATGCCAGGCAACAGATGATATCACAATAAAAGCGGCCCCTTATCCGCAGGCCAGTGCAGGTATTGACAGCATTCTCTGTATTGGCGAAACCATACAACTTAACGCCTCGGGTGGTAGTATTTATACATGGTCTCCTGCTCTATATTTAAATAACCAATCAATTGCAAACCCCTTTGCAAAGCCGGCTTCAACCATAACTTATGTGGTTACTGTTGGCGATGTTTTAGGCTGTCCGAAAACTGTTAGCGATTCGGTTACTGTGAGTGTTTTAAATATTGTTGCTGATGCCGGTCCAAGAGATACAAGTGTAGTGATTGGACAGCCATTGCAGTTATCCGGTACGGGTGGCACAACTTATTTATGGACGCCAACGACAGGATTAAGCAATTTTAATATAGCAAATCCAACTGCTCTTATAAGTGATAATCAACAATATATTTTAAAAGTACAGGAAGCAACATGTACTGATACTGACACCATAAATATTGTTGTATACAAGGTAGATGCAGGCTTGTACGTTCCTAACGCCTTTACTCCAAACAGGAACGGCCTGAATGACCTTTTCAGACCAATACCTTTGGGGATTAAATCCATTACTAATTTTAAAGTGTTCAGTCGTTGGGGACAACTTGTTTATGCAAGCAAATTAACCGGAGAAACATTAGGCTGGGATGGCACTTTCAAAGGTAAGCCCCAGGATTCGGGTACTTATGTCTGGATAGCAGAAGCTGTTGATTATCTTGACCGAAAGATTGTAAGGAAAGGTTCTGTAATGTTGATCCGGTAGATTGCAATAGCTGTTAGCTTAATTACTTAACTAAAATCTGACATGAAGAGAATTGTTTTTATTACCGGGGCTTCTTCGGGAATTGGATTGGCATGCGCAGAAAAATTTGCCGCTGCAGGAGACGACTTAGTGATAACAGGCCGTCGCGTGGAAAGACTTGAAAGCTTAAAAACTTCTTTACAATCAAGATATAATATTGAATGTCATGCCGCCTCTTTTGACATTCAGGATAAGGATGCTGTAAAGCTTGCTGTTGAGAATTTACCTGATCGTTTTAAACATGTTGACATCCTAATAAATAATGCCGGGCTTGCTTTGGGTCGGAACTATTTTCAGGATGCAGATATGAACGATTGGGAAACAATGATTAACACCAATATAAATGGTCTCGTTTATATAAGCCGTGCGGTAATTCCGGCGATGATAAAACGTAAAACAGGCCATATCATTAATCTTGGCTCCATTGCAGGGCACGAGGTTTATGAAAAAGGCAATATGTATTGTGCCACCAAATTTGCAGTAGACGCTTTAAGTAAAAGCATGCGGATAGATCTTTTAAAACATCATATAAAAGTTACTAATATTTCTCCCGGTGCTGTAAACAC
>JBDSRT010000344.1:0-2944 GCA_039929165.1 Ginsengibacter sp. | reverse complement strand
ACACAAAAGAAGTAGTGTATGTAAACGATTATGAGATTGCCATCATTAAAGCTGATGAATTAATCTTAAAAAATCTTGGTAACGAAAGGCAAACACCTTATATATCCCGGCTGGATATAGAATTAGCAGCTATTGAGAAAGGTGGTTATGAGCATTTCATGTTGAAAGAAATTTTTGAGCAGCCGGTAACCATACATGATTGTCTGCGTGGCCGTCTTGATGCAATAGCCGGTACTATTACTATGGCTGGCGTTCAAAAGTATATGCCTGAACTAATTGGTGCTAACCGCATTATTATTCTAGCCTGCGGCACAAGTTGGCACGCTGCCTTGCTCGCCGAATATGTTATAGAAGAGTTGTGCCGCATCCCTGTTGAAGTAGATTATGCTAGTGAATTCCGTTATCGCAACCCAATCATCTCTCAGGGAGATGTTATTATAGCTATTTCACAAAGCGGCGAGACTGCTGATACATTAGTAGCTATTGAAA
The DNA here is from genome assembly GCA_039929165.1 of Ginsengibacter sp. Lineage (GTDB taxonomy): Bacteria > Bacteroidota > Bacteroidia > Chitinophagales > Chitinophagaceae > Ginsengibacter. Next base: position 2,455 of record JBDSRT010000344.1, on the reverse strand, counting down.
AAGCGAAAGAAGCAGGTGCAATAATTTTTGGAGTAGTTAACGTAGTAGGTTCTTCCATAGCAAGGATTTCTCATGCCGGTGCTTACACCCATGCTGGTCATGAAATTGGCGTAGCCTCTACAAAAGCTTTTACCGCACAGCTTGTTGTAATGATAATGATTGCTTTAAAAATTGCCCATGAAAAAAAATCCATCTCGCAGGAAAGATATAGTCGCTTATTAATTGAGCTGGAAGATTTGCCGGAAAAAGTAGAAGCTATTTTAAAAAATGCTGAAGAGCTTAAAGTAATTGCTGAAAAATATAAAGGCGTAACCGATGCCCTATATCTTGGACGTGGCTATAATTTTCCTATTGCCCTGGAAGGTGCATTAAAGCTTAAAGAAGTTTCATATATACATGCCGAAGGCTATCCTGCAGCAGAAATGAAGCACGGTCCTATAGCTCTTGTTGATGAAAAATTACCTGTTTTTTTTGTTGCGACCAAAGATGATTCTCATGGCAAAATCGTTAGCAATATTCAAGAGATTAAAGCCAGAAAAGGTAAAGTAATTGCAATCATCACTGAAGGTGATGAAACCATTACAGGTATGGCTGATGATGTGTTTTTTGTGCCGCCGGCTGATGAAATCATTTCACCATTGTTAAGTACTATTCCACTGCAATTGCTCTCTTACTATCTTGGCGTTGCAAAAGGCTGCGATGTTGATAAACCGCGTAACCTGGCCAAATCTGTTACTGTTGAATAACTACGGATATTGATTACTAAAAGCTCTTTATGAACATCATAAATAAACATAAAGTTGAAGAACTTGGCTATGGATTTATAGAACAAAAATATTTACTTGATGGTGAAGATGAATATTATCAGCGCTATAATCAAAATACAACCAACACGGTTTATCGTCAATTAAATTCTTCTGAAATAGAAACGCTCATACGCAATGGAAATAGTTCGGATGATTGGGATAAGATTTTAGTAAGCGATGCTTTTAATCCTGCTCTTGTTAAGAATTGTAAGTTCTTTGGGCTTATACGCATCGGCAAATTAGAAGCCTATTATCTCGAGTTTAATAACCTGAGAATGGCTGTGGGCCTGTATAATAGTACACTTATCAGTTGTGATTTTGGCGATAATGTTTGTATAGATAATGTTGCCTATTTAAGCCATTACATTATCGGTAATGAAGTAATGATTGCCAACGTTAATGAACTCGCTACAACTGATTATGCAAAATTTGGTAACGGTATTTTAAAAGATGGCGAATCAGAAAAGACAAGAATATGGATGGAACTGTGCAATGAAAATGGTGGCCGCAAAGTCATTCCCTTTGAAAGTATGTTACCAGGCGACGCTTTTCTTTGGATCAAGTACCGCGATGACGATGCTTTACTGGAAAAATTTGTAGAGCTTACGGCAAAAGAATTTGATAAGCGCAGGGGCTATTATGGAACTATCGGTGATAGAACCATTATAAAAAATTGTAAGATCATTAAAGATGTGGCAATTGGTTCTGACGCATATTTAAAAGGCGCTAATAAATTAAAAAATCTAACCATTAACAGCGATGCAGAAAGAACGTCCCAAATTGGTGAAGGTTGTGAAATAGTTAATGGCATTGTGGGTTATGGCTGTCGAATTTTTTATGGTGCCAAGGCAGTTCGGTTTGTAATGGCATCGCATTCACAATTGAAGTACGGTGCAAGACTTATCAATTCATATCTCGGTAACAACTCTACAATATCCTGTTGCGAGGTTTTGAATGCACTTATTTTTCCGGCGCATGAACAGCATCACAATAACTCTTTTTTATGTGCGTCATTACTGATGGGCCAAAGTAACATTGCCGCGGGTGCAACATTAGGCAGTAATCATAATAGTCGGAGTGCAGATGGCGAAATGGTTGCCGGCAGGGGGTTTTGGCCTGGTCTCTGCGTGAGCATCAAACACAATTCAAAATTTGCTTCTTATTGTATTTTATCAAAAGGCGATTATCCGGCTGAGCTTAATATCACTATTCCGTTTTGTTTAGTGAGTAACGATGAAGCTAATGATAAGCTTGTGATAATGCCGGCATATTGGTTTATGTATAACATGTATGCTCTTTCACGTAACACATGGAAATACGAAGACCGTGACATGCGCACTACAAAAACTCAAACTATAGAATATGATTACCTGGCGCCTGACACTATAAATGAAATTTTTTCTGCGCTTGAACTTTTTAAACGGTTGAAAAATGATGCAACGGGCGACTTGCACATAGATAATTTTGAAAACAGCTCACGACAAGTTCAAATAATAAAGGCTGATCAGGCAACAACGATATTTAAAGACCTCATTCTTTTTTATGGTGTTACACAATTGATGCAACACATCAAACGGAATAAATTGTATTCAGTTCTCGAGATAAAGAAAACCTTACCTGCAAAAATTCAACGTACAGAATGGCTTAAC
>JBDSRT010000343.1:0-9161 GCA_039929165.1 Ginsengibacter sp. | reverse complement strand
AGGAATGATCGCTTCTGCGTTTACCTGGTAAACACTGCCGAGACCTTTACAAACAGCGCAGGCGCCATAAGGTGAATTAAATGAAAAACTATTAGGCGAAGGCTCTTCATAACTGATGCCTGTGTCTGCACACATCAATTGTTTGCTGTAAGATGCCAGGTCATCGTCTTTAAAAGTTGCCGCAGCAACAGAAGTTTTTTTTGTCTTGTTTGCGGCAACATTATTATCCTCTTCTTTCGAAGTAATAATGAACATCAAATCTTTACCAAGCGACAAAGTTTTTTGCACGCTCTGGCTCAATCGTACCCGCATATCATCTGTTACAGGCAACCTGTCAACCACTAATTCTATATCATGGATTTTGTAACGATCAACCTGCATTTTAGGTACAAGTTCTTTAATTTCTCCATCAACTCTTACTCGCACATAACCCTTCTTTCTAACATCTTCAAACAACTCACGGTAATGGCCTTTACGTCCTCTTACCAAAGGCGCTAATAAAGAAATCTTCTGGCTTTTAAAACGTTTAAAAATATTATTTACAATTTCTTCTTCACTCCACTTCACCATTTTTTTACCGGTGTTGTAGCTGTAGGCCTCTCCTATTCGTGCAAACAACAATCTAAAAAAATCATAGATCTCTGTAACCGTACCTACTGTACTGCGTGGGTTTTTATTGGTGGTTTTTTGTTCTATGGATATTACCGGCGAAAGGCCTGTTATCTTGTCTACATCTGGTCTTTCCATGTCACCTAGAAACTGCCGGGCATAGGCTGAAAAACTTTCCATATATCTACGCTGTCCTTCAGAGTAAATAGTATCAAAAGCTAATGAGGACTTACCGCTTCCACTAATCCCTGTAATTACTACCAGTTGATTTTTCGGAATACTTATATCAATATTTTTAAGGTTATGAACTCTTGCGCCAAAAACTTCGATGTATTCCTGAGAGAGAGGTAAATTTTCCGGGGACTTCTTTGTTGACATACCGGCGCAAATATACGCCAGCCACATGGCATGCATTTTAGAAAAGTTTGGAAATTAAATTCAAAGTCTATTACATTTGCATACTAATGAAATCAGGTGCAAAACATACATTTATTTTTTTTATGTGTGCCTGTTGGTATATGCGGTAAGGCATATTTTTTTGCCCTACGGCTACCTCGAACGACCTCTTTTGTATTTCATCATATTGCTTTCTACAAATTCATTTACCATTAAAATTTTATCAAGATGAGCAACAACCTTCACTTTGAGACTTTGCAATTACACGCTGGTCAAAAGATTGATCCGACGTCAAATGCCAGGGCCGTACCTATTTACCAAACTACATCTTACGGCTTTAATAGTTCCGAACATGCCGCTAATTTATTTGGTTTAAGAGAGTTTGGTAATATCTATACCAGGATAATGAACCCTACAACAGATGTTTTTGAACAGCGGATAGCAGCGTTAGAAGGTGGAGTTATGGGCGTGGCTACTGCATCAGGGCAGGCTGCACAATTTTTGGCTTTGAATAACATCTTACAAAGTGGTGATAATTTTGTGAGCTCTTCTTATCTATATGGTGGCACTTACAACCAGTTTAAGGTTGCCTTTAAAAGATTAGGTATCGAGGTAAGATTTGCAAACGGTGATGATGTTGAAAGTTTTGTAAAACATATTGATAAGAACACTAAGGCCATCTATCTTGAAACGATCGGCAATCCAAGGCTTAATATTCCTGACTTTGAAAAGTTTGCAAATCTTGCCAAAGAGTACGATTTACCGCTAATTGTGGATAATACTTTCGGTGCAGGTGGCTATTTATTTAGACCAATTGAACATGGTGCAAACGTTGTGGTTGAATCAACAACAAAATGGATTGGTGGCCATGGCACAACCATTGGTGGCGTAATTATAGATGGTGGCAATTATAATTGGGCCAATGGAAAGTTTCCTCAATTTACTGAACCAAGTGATGGATACCATGGTCTAAAATTTTGGGATGTTTTTGGCGAAGGCAACCCGCTTGGTTTACCTAATGTAGCCTTTGCGATCCGCACCAAAGTTGAAGGCTTAAGAGACTTCGGTCCATCACAATCGCCTTTCAATTCATTCCTGTTATTACAGGGTGTTGAAACTTTGTCACTAAGAGTTGCTAAACATGTAGAGAATGCTTTGGCTTTAGCTGAATGGCTCGAAGCTCATGAATCAGTTGACTTTGTACAATATCCCGGCCTTGCCAGCAGTGAATACAACAGTCTCGCAAAAAAATATTTACCTAATGGCTTTGGTGGTGTTTTAAATTTTGGTGTAAAAGGTGATAAAGGCAACGCCAGTAAGTTTATTGATTCTCTCAAACTTATCAGTCATTTAGCGAACGTTGGCGATGCTAAAACACTTGCCATTCATCCGGCATCTACAACGCATGAGCAGTTAAGTAGTGAGGAACAAGTCGCTGCCGGTGTTCAACCAAACCAGGTAAGAATTAGTGTTGGTCTTGAACATATAGAAGATATTAAAGCAGACATTGAGCAGGCATTTGTAAAAGTATTTGCTCCAGAACCGGTCGCCTAAATATTAGGGTTGCATATAAGATAGATGATGATTTTAAACAGCTAATTTATTTTGTCAGAACAGATATTCAGGACAGAAAATGTGTTAACCCTTGAAAGTGGTAGTCACCTAAAGGGTTATCATCTTGCCTATACAACCTCAGGAACATTGAACGAAAGAGGTGATAATGTAGTGTGGATATTTCATGCGCTGACTGCCAACAGTAATCCTGAAGAATGGTGGCCTGGCCTCACAGGCAGCGGAAAATACTTTGATCCTGCGGTGTATTTCATTGTTTGTGTGAACATGCCTGGTAGCTGTTATGGCAGTGTCGGCCCTTTAGATAAAGATGATCATGGTGTTGTCTATTACCATGACTTTCCGCTTTTTACAACAAGAGATATGATAAGGGCTTACCAGCCTTTACGTCAATATTTAGGTATACAGAAAATACATATTGGCATCGGTGGCTCTATGGGTGGCCAGCAATTGTTGGAGTGGGCGATTGTAGAACCTGAGTTGTTTGAATACATTTTTCCGATTGCAACAAATGCCTGGCATTCTTCCTGGGGTGTAGCCTTTAATACAACGCAACGCATGAGCATTGAAAGTGACGGCACATGGTTACAAAAAGACACTAAAGCTGGGATTAATGGTATGAAGGCTGCACGGGCCTGTGCTTTGTTATCTTATAGAAATTATGAGACGTATACACATACGCAGGAGATCACATCTTTAAACCTTAACGGCCCACATAATAATGCTTTGGTAGAAGATATCAAAAGAGGTGCTGATTCATATCAACGATACCAGGGCGAAAAATTATCCAGAAGATTTAACGCCTTCAGTTATTATTTTCTAAGTATTGGTATGGATACACATAATGTTGGCAGAGGCAGAGATAGTGCCGAAGTGGCACTTCAAAACATTAAAGCTAAAGCGCTTGTGATAGGTATTACTTCAGATATTTTGTTTCCTATAAATGAGCAACAGTTTATCGCTAAAAATATCAGGGAGGGCAGCTTTAGGGCAATAAACTCTTTGTACGGACATGATGGATTTTTGCTGGAGTTCCACCAGATTGAAGACCTATTAAAAAACTTTATCGGCACTAATACACCTGCTAATAAAACGGTAAAAGCATTGAGTAATGGATAAACAATTAACGATAGGACTATTTGGCTTTGGCGTTGTTGGAGAAGGTTTGTACAGAGCGCTTCAGCAAACCTCTTTAAATGCAACAATAAAAAAAGTATGTATAAAAAATATTGGTAAAAAAAGAATTGCGCCTGCTTCGTTATTTACAACAGATAAAAATGAAATTTTATTTGATGATGAGATCAATGTAGTTGTAGAAGTTATTAATGAATCTGGGCCTGCGTTTGATATTATTTCAACGGCTTTAAAAAACGGTAAAGCGGTAGTAAGTGCCAGTAAAAAAATGATTGCTGAACAGTTGCCTGAAATTTTAAAACTTCAGCAGGAAACCGGCATGCCGTTTTTGTGTGAATCGTCTGCATGTGCTTCAATCCCTGTTATTAGAAACCTGGAAGAATATTATGACAATGATATGTTGTATTCGTTAAGAGCAATCGTTAATGGTTCTACTAATTACATTCTTACCAGGATGTTTGAAGATAAGCTTGAATTTAAAAAAGCCTTATTACAGGCACAGCAATTAGGCTTCGCAGAAGTTGATCCAACACTTGATGTAGAAGGCTGGGATGCTTTGCATAAATGGATCATTATACTTTGCCATAGTTATGGTATAGTTGCAAAGACTACAGATATTGTTTTTTCTGGCATTCAAAATATTCATGAAGAAGACGCTTTGAAAGGCGTTGAGAAAAACTTTGAGATACGTTTGGTTGCACTTGCAAAAAAATTGAAGAACGGAAAAATTGCCGCTTGTATATTACCACAATTTGTAAGATTAAATGATCACCTTGCCTTTGTAAAAAATGAGTACAATGGCGTTGTTATTGAAAGCTCTTTTTCTGATGAACAGTTTTTTTATGGCAAAGGCGCCGGTAGTTTGCCTACAGCATCAGCAGTGTTAAGCGACGTGTCTGCTTTACGTTATGAATATAAATACGAGTATAAAAAATTATACCACCAAACACCAGGAGAACTAACCAATGACTTTTATGTGAAGGCTTATCTGAGTTTTGATATGCTTGAAAATATTCCACATGAGAAATTTGAATGGATAGAAGAATGGCATGCCAATGAAGAAAGAAAATACCTTGTTGCCGTCATGCACTTTTCCTTATTAGGCGACTCAACCTGGTGGAAAGAGGAAGGCAATTCCTTAATACTGTTTCCTGATCCCGTGATTGAAGATGTTGAGATCAGGCGTCTTAAAAAAACGAGCCTGAAACTGGCTGGTATCATGAAGTAAGATTATAATAATTAATTCTTCATTACTTCTTTTCAATTGGTTTTAAGGTTATAACATTTCCTTGATTAAACGTCGCATACCATTTCACATCATATATTCAAATTATATGATCATGAAAAAACTTTTACCACTTTTATTTGTAGCGGCAATTATTACGTCCTGCAACAGCAAAAATCAACCCGCCGAACAGGCTATCATCGGTACTTCATTTGACACATCTATTATGTATAAGAATAATGTATTTACGGATACGGCTACGCTTGTTGAAACACAGGCTCAACCAGCCCCTGTACGGAATTATCAAAAACAGGTAAGTTATCCTGTTGCCAGGAAAAGAACAAGTGTTAAGCGGTCTATACCTCAGCATAATAATGATGTAGTGCACACCGAAACCGCGGCTCAGCCTGCACCAGCAAATGTTCCGGCCACGACAGGCACTTCTTCTTCAGGAGCTGATGGCGTTGGTACTTCTTCAACAGAACAATCAGTACCAGCAAAAAAAGAGGGCTGGAATAATGCAACGAAAGGCGCTGTTATTGGTGGAGTTGGCGGCGCAATCGGCGGTGCAATCCTCAGCAAAAAGAAAGGAAAGGGTGCCGTTATTGGAGGAATTTTAGGCGCCGGCGGTGGCTATGTGTTAGGCCGGGCAAAAGACAAGAAAATGAATCAATAAATTTTAGTAACACTTTTATGATTAAATCCGGGTAGCTCCGGATTTTTTTGTTGAGCAAATCATCTAAAAATATATGCCTTGGGTATACATTTAATTTATTCACTTAAGACATAAGTTCCGATTTAATTTGAAATACATTTGCCCACTTCGTCTACGTACATGAAAAAAAAGATATTATTTATTCTACACTATCCGCCACCTGTTCATGGCGCAGCTATGGTTGGGAAATTTATCAAAGAAAGTGATTTCATAAATAGTGCTTTTGACTGCACTTATATAAATCTTGGCACATCTACCAATCTTGGAGACATCGGTAAATCGGGGCTTGGAAAAATAAAAAGTGTTTTCAAAATACAATGGGAAGTTTACAAAGCCCTGAAAAAAATAAAGCCTGATCTTTGCTACATGACCCTTACAGCGAATGGCGCCGGGTTTTATAAAGATGTATTGATCGTTAAGGTTTTAAAATTTTTCAATACAAAAATCATCTATCATTTTCATAACAAAGGTTTTAAGCAAAGCGTAACAAATGGCTTAAATCGATTTCTGCACAGGTTTGCTTTGAGACATACTAAAAGCATTCTTTTATCTCAGCACCTTTACCCCGATATAAGATATTATGTAAAGAAAGATCAGATTTATGTTTGTCCTAATGGTATACCGTCTTCTGCCCCGGTAAGCAATAGTAAACAAAAAGTGGCTCCAACTTTAAAGGTTTTGTATTTATCAAATATGATGGTGGAGAAAGGTGTGTGGATTTTGTTAGAGGCTTGTAAAATTTTAAAGTTAAGATCAGTAAATTTTCAATGTGATTTCGTGGGTGATTGGTTCGGAATAAATGAAGATGAATTTCAATCAAAGGTTACTGAATATGGCTTATCTACAGAAGTACTAGCCCATGGTAAAAAGTATGGCGCTGATAAAATTGACTTTTTTGAGAATGCCAGTGTTTTTGTGTTTCCAACTTTTTATAGAAACGAATGTTTTCCGCTGGTTTTACTCGAAGCAATGGACTATGCTTTGCCTGTAATTTCTACACCCGAAGGTGGTATTGCAGATATCGTAAGTGAAGGTGAGACGGGCTTTTTAGTTCCCCAAAAAGACGCTTTAGCACTTGCAGACAAACTTGAATTTTTGTCAACACAGCCCCTGCTCTCCCAGGAAATGGGCCGGGCAGGGAAAATAAGATTTGATACTTTATTTACGCTTGTAAAATTTGAAAAAAACTTATGCAATATTTTAGAAAAGGAAAGCTTTAGCTAATAGCTTTCAAAGTATTGATTCATGCAGTTAGCGAAACTAATCGAGATAATGTTCTCAAGTTTTTGAAATATTATAACAGTGAGAATCTTTATATACATTATTGCAAGACGTAAAGTTAAATGTCTATAAAAACAATAGTCATCAGTAGATGCTGAAATATCATCTAAAATTTCTAGCACCTGGAAAAATGTTTTCCTGTGGATCTTCTCTTACCTGTGATCTTTTGTTTTGTGCATGTATAGGAATGGATTTTTCATCAGAATGAGATAATGTTAACAAGGGAAGGTTTTCATTATTTGAAGGCGTAAGATGTCGCAACAGTTTTGAAAGATCATAACAGCGCTTTACAATAACGTGAATTACCTGCCCTTCAATTTGCAGTTTGCCTTCAGCCATGATAAGTTTTGATTGTAAAATTTCTTTTCGAAAAGTATTAAACAGCTTTTCAAAAATTACAAGATTAGCATAACCGGTCTCATCTTCGATGGTCATAAAACATATGCCACCAGCGGTTCCGGGCCTTTGTCTAACTAGTACTAAACCGGCTACTTTTATGTGTGTACCATCTTTAAGTTTAGCTAGGTGGTTAGAAGGTGTAATGCGTAGCAGATCTAATTTTTCTCTTACAAAACTTACAGGATGCGCTTTCAATGATAATGACGTAGCTGCGTAATCATGTACTACATGTTCTGATATTGACATAGTAGGTAGTGCAATATTTTCACCTTTTGCATCTGCAGCTTGCTGACCAAAAAACATTGCCTGTGACCGATCTTTAGTTGACACTTCCCACAAAGCCTCACGCCGGTCGAGACCAATAGATCTAAAAGCATCTGCATCAGCTAGTTTTTCCAACGCCGCTTCTGATAAGCCAATATCACGCAGATCGTTTATATTTTTATATAGGTTATTTCTTTTTGATACGAGCAGTGTCATGTCTTCTGATCTTAAACCTTTTACCTGTCTAAAGCCTAAACGCATAGCACAATATTCTCCTGATTTTTCTTCAAGAATGTTATCCCAGTTTGAATAATTTATGTCAACAGGCCTTACTTCAACATTATGTTTTCTTGCGTCAATAATGATTTGTGCAGGCTGATAAAATCCCATTGGCATACTGTTTAATAAAGCACAGGCAAAAACATCAGGATAAAAACATTTTAGCCAACTGCTTACATAAACGAGCAAAGCAAAGCTGGCTGCATGACTTTCAGGAAAGCCATAACTGCCAAAGCCTTCAAGCTGCCTAAACACACGTTGAGCATATTCTAGTTTATAGCCGTTCTTCAGCATACCATTAATCAACTTCTCTTCAAACTTTGTAACCAGGCCCTTCACTTTAAAAGTGGCCATACTTCTTCTTAGTTCATCTGCTTCAGTTGCAGAAAATCCTGCTGCTACAATTGCGATTTTCATAGCCTGCTCCTGGAACAAAGGGACACCTTTTGTTCGATGTAAAATTTCTTCAAGTTCCTTTGAGGGGTAGTTGACGTCTTCTTCACCATTACGTCGACGTAAATAAGGGTGAACCATATCGCCCTGTATTGGTCCAGGCCGAACAATGGCTACTTCAATTACCAAATCGTAAAATTCACGTGGCTTCAATCTTGGCAACATAGCTTGCTGTGCACGACTTTCAATTTGAAATACACCAATGGTATCGGCATTACAAATCATATCATAAACCCTTGAATCATCTTGTGGAACAGTTGCCAGCGTTAGATCAAGATCATAATGTTCTTTAGCAAGATCAAAGGCTTTACGGATGCAGGTGAGCATGCCTAATGCCAACACATCAATCTTCATAAAACCCAATGCATCAATATCATCTTTGTTCCATTCAATACAGGTACGATCAACCATCCTGGCATTAAGTATTGGGCATAGATCAGACAGTTTTTTATTGGTGATAACAAAGCCACCGGTATGCTGACCTAACTGCCTTGGGAAACCCATGAACTCACGGGTAAGCTGCAACACTTTGCGAAGATGTTGATCTTCCTGGTTCATGCCTTGTTCCTTTAACCGCTTTCCCTCAAACCATTCATCTGTAAATTCCCATATTGAACCTGATAAAAGATTAAGCGTATCTACAGATAAACCCATAGCTTTCCCAACATCTCTTATGGCTCCTTTTTGATGTTGTTGAGTAACAGTTGCAATGATAGCCGCCCTGTCCCGGCCATATTTATTATACACATATTGCATTATTTCTTCACGTCGCTCATGTTCAAAATCTACATCAATATCAGGTGGCTCATTACGGGCTGATGATATAAATCTTTC
>JBDSRT010000342.1:0-2568 GCA_039929165.1 Ginsengibacter sp. | reverse complement strand
TATAGCCGGCACTTCCGATAATGCCTGCGTTAATGATTTTCATCAGCATGTGTTTTCACCTGGTGATAGATCATTGTTTGATTTCCGAATATTTTACTAAAGCCTCTTACATCTTCGCCCGTCCAACCGGTATTCTGTTCACCATATTTACCGAACTTACTATTCATAAGATCGTAAGGGGATGAGATACCGGTAACCTGGAAATGCCGCGGCATCAATTGTACAAACACATCACCCGTAACATTGCGTTGAGAATTCTCCAAAAAATGTTCAATATCTCTCATGGCAGGGTCAAGTATTTGTCCTTCATGTAACCAGTTGCCATAAAATTGTGATAAAGGTTCTTTAAGATTCAACTGCCATTTGGTAAGCACATGTTTCTCCAAAGCGTGATGTGCTTTAAGAATCACCATGGGTGCTGCGGCTTCAAAACCAACTCTGCCTTTTATGCCTATGATGGTATCGCCAACATGAATATCTCTGCCGATACCATAAGGCCCGGCAATAGTTTGCAGGTATTGTATAGCCGCTGAGGGATGATCAAATTTTTTATCGTTAACTTTTTTGAGTTCACCTTTTATAAAATGCAACACAACTTCTTCGTTGCCGGTAGCGGTGATCTGTGTTGGCCAGGCTTCTTCCGGCAACATGCCTTTGCTGTTTAATGTTTCACGGCCTCCAACGCTTGTGCCCCACAAACCCTTATTTATTGAATAATGAGATTTTTCAAAATTCATCTCAACATTCTTATCTTTTAAATAAGTTACTTCCTGTTCTCGGCTTAAGCTAAGATCTCTTATAGGTGTAATAATAGGTATGCCGGGGATCATGTTGTGAAAGATCATGTCAAACCTTACCTGGTCGTTACCGGCGCCGGTGCTGCCATGCGCTACAGCATCAGCTTTTAATTTAATAACATGATCAGCGATGTGCAGAGCCTGGCTTAATCTTTCCGCACTAACACTTAAAGGATAAGTGTTATTCTTTAAAACATTTCCATAAATGAGAAACCTGACAATACTGTCGTAATAGTTTTCAACGGCGTCAATTGTGGTGTGAGATTTTACGCCAAGCTTTTCAGCATGGTGTGCAATGTCTTTTAATTCATCACTGGAAAATCCGCCGGTATTTATAATGATGCTGTGAACTTCAAAACCTTTCTCTTCAGTTAAAAACTTTACACAGAAAGATGTGTCAAGTCCGCCACTAAACCCTAAAACCACTTTACTGCCTTCCGGCAATTCAATCAGGTAACCCACGTCCGCAAAATCTGGCATATCAAAAATTAAAAAAATTAAGAAACAATGCTTTAAGCTTCGGACTGCTGATGGACTTTCTTTTCAGCCTCCCCAAAAATTTATTTTGCTTAAGGCGTATTAACCTTTCGTAAACTTTAGATTTCTTTTCAAAAAATTCTTTGGTTTCTTCCGGCTCGTAATGATCTTTAGGATCGTACAGCATGGCGGTACACATGCAGTTCTTTCTTTCTTTACTCATCAGTATATCGTAATTCACACAGCTTTTACACCCGGCCCAAAAAGCTTCGTCCTGCGTAAGCTCTGAATAAGTAACAGGTTCATACCCGAGTTCGCTATTTATTTTCATAACAGCTAAACCGGTAGTTAATCCAAACAGTTTGGCGTTAGGGTAACGCTCCCTGCTCACTTCAAATATTTTTTGTTTAATGGCTTTAGCCACACCGGTCTTTCTAAATTCAGGCGATACAATAAGGCCGGAGTTAGCTACATATTCGCCTTCCCATGTTTCTATATAACAAAAGCCTACCCATGCGCCATCTTTGGTAACTGCAATCACTGCTTTGCCTTCCTTCATTTTGCTGGCGACATACTCAGGCGTGCGTTTAGCTATGCCAGTTCCCCTGGCCTTTGCCGACGATTCCATTTCGTCTGTAATGGTGACGGCATATTTAATATCATCCGCCGATGCCGCTCTAATGATAATGTTGTTGTCCACTGTAAAAATAAAATTGAGTTAAGAAGAAGCTAACCACGCCGGAAAAAAGGGATGAAAAATTTTCACTGATAGGGGCCATGGTTAACGGCTCGTCCCATCAGCAACAAGGTCGGGAAGGGAGAGACCTAAAAAGGTCGAAACATACCGCATACACACCCATAGTAAGGTTTGGGTAAAAGATCAAATTCTTGGTATGTGGTGTAATGATCAAAATAAAATTATCTGTAAAAATATAAATTTCTCAATATCACACCATTATTATTTTAAAAATTAACAGTCGCCTGTTTTCACTTTGACCCTGAAGACGAAAATCTATATTTCAAGATTATAAAATATAGCAGCAGCTATCAGCGTTTAATGTATTACCAGAGCAGGTTGAACCTCAGTTTGTACCTTAATTTATTTTTAAAATCACCTATTAAACCTTAAATTTACTTCCCCCTTATTATGCAGCCCATGTGTAAAGTTTTAATAGTTGATGATGACAGAGATCTTCTGGAAGTTATGGAAGCATTGTTGACCAAGAAAGGGTTTGATGTAAAGTGTAATATCAATTGGACAGAGGGTCTTGAAGTTATATCAGAATTTCAGCCG
>JBDSRT010000341.1:0-3671 GCA_039929165.1 Ginsengibacter sp. | reverse complement strand
AAATAAAATATTATTTGCAGTTTACTTTCGCCTGGGGCATTGTTATTTTTCTATGTCTTTTTTTTATTGTTAAATTGATAATGTCAGATAGGAGCATGGGCGGTCTGCAAACTTTTTATATTCTATTACCCATTGCAATTGTGCTTGCATTTGTTGCTACGCATCTCACTTTCATAATTAATGAACGAAAGCTTAAAAACCTAATCGATAGGGACAGAACGAACTAAAAAACCTAGGCTTTGGCTTTAATGTTCTTTATAATATTTTCAGCATGTACCCGGGAGTTTTCTATAAATAAACGATGCGTATTCATGCCGCCGCAAATAACGCCGGCCAGGTACAATCCTTCAACATTGCTCTCATAAGTTTCTTCGCTGTAGGTTGGTGAGCACACATCATCTTTTGATAAGGCAATTCCAACTTTCTTTAAAAATTTCAGATCAGGCTGGTAACCTGTCATTGCCAGCACCCAATCGTTTTCAATGGTTACTAACCCGTCAGGTGTATGTACGTCGACTTCTTTTTCGCGTATTTCTGCAATAGTAGAATTAAAATAAGCTTTTATAGAACCTTCTTTAATGCGGTTATCGATATCAGGCTTAACCCAATATTTAACCCGTTCACTTATTTCAGCACCTTTGATTATCATAGTAACATTTGCGCCTTTACGCCAGGTTTCCAAAGCGGCATCAACAGCCGAATTTGCTGCGCCAACAACCAGCACTTTTTGAAAGGCATAATAGTGCGGGTCATCATAGTAATGTTTTACTTTACGTAGTTCTTCACCTTGTACATTTAACAGGTAAGGGATATCATAAAAGCCGGTTGCTATAACAACATTTTCGGCAATATATATATCACGGCTCGTTTGTACGCTAAAGCCATCTTCCATCTTAACCACATCCAGTACTTCTTCAAATAACTTAACGTGTAAACTAAAAGCCGATGTTACACGCCGATAATACTCCAAAGCCTCAGTACGTGTAGGTTTAACGTTATTACTTACAAAGGGAACATTACCTATTTCCAATCTTTCACTGGTGCTGAAAAACGTCATGTTAACCGGGTAGTTATACAAAGAGTTTACAATAGTTCCCCTTTCAAAAATCACATAACTGATGTTGGCCTTCTTTGCTTCTAAAGCACAGGCAAGTCCTATTGGTCCGCCGCCCACAATAATTAATTGGTAACTGTTTATTTTCATTAACACAATGTAAGTGAGTATTTTGGGAATGACCTTAGAGAAGGTATTTGTATAAGATTGACGATACCGCAGCTATTTAAGGTTGTGATACACCTTTTGCACATCATCATCCTGCTCAAGACTGTCAATAAGTTTTAAAACTTCGGTAGATGCTTCTTCATCTAATTCAACGGTTGTAGTTGGTATCCTGGTAAGTTCTGCTGTAATTAGCTCGATGCCTTTTTCTTCAAGGGCTTTACTCATGTGTCCAAACTCATTATAAGCGGTGCGGATGACGATATTGCCTTCTGCATCTTCCCCAATTTCTTCAAGGCCGTAATCAATCAATTCCAATTCAAGCTCTTCAACGTCCAGGTTATTTGTTTTGATCTTGAATTCACCCATGTGTGTAAAGGTAAAAGCAACACTTCCACTGGTACCTAAAGCGCCACTTCCACGATTGAAATGCATACGAACGTTCGCAACCGTTCTTGTATTATTATCAGTGGCAGTTTCCACCAACACAGCCACACCATGCGGGGCATAACCTTCGTACAATACTTCCTGGTAATCGGTTTTATCTTTACCCTGCGCTCTTTTAATAGCCGCATCTACCCTGTCTTTCGGCATATTTACCGCCTTCGCATTTATGATACACCGGCGAAGCGAAGAGTTGTTATCAGGTTCTGGGCCTCCCTGTTTTACGGCAATATCAATTTCTTTCCCGATTCGTGTAAACTGTTTTGCCATTTTATCCCACCTGGCAAACATGGTAGATTTTCTTACTTCAAATATGCGTCCCATAATATTCTATCTAAAATGGTGTTGAGATATTTTAAAACTCTTACCCATTGCAAGCCTTTCATCAATGGCGCAAAAATAATATATGTACACTTACTTTTGTTGCATGTTGAACAATTTCACTTACGAGAGACTATTTTCGTTTTGCCAGGCGGTATTTCAATCAATTGGTTGCCCCGATGAGCAGGCTATTATTGCAACCGAATCCTTATTAGCTGCTGATCTGAGAGGTGTGGATAGTCATGGTGTTGCAAGATTAAGTGGCTATGTAAGATTATGGGAAACTGGGCGGATAAAAGCTGATGCTAAAATTTCTATTGTGCATGAAACGCCTTCGACAGCCGTAGTTGATGGGGATGCCGGTTTAGGGTTAGTGGTAGCGCCGTGGGCAATGCAGGTGGCTATTAAAAAAGCCAGGGTTGCCGGCACAGGTTGGGTAAGTGTTACTAACAGTAATCATTTTGGTATTGCCGGGAGTCATGCTATGATGGCCCTTGAACACGATATGATAGGCATTGCTATGACCAATGCTTCGGCTTTGGTTGCACCTACTTTTTCAGTGGAACGGTTACTAGGCACAAATCCTATTGCAGTGGCCTTTCCGGCGGGAGGTGAACAACCTTTTGTGGCAGATTTTGCAACCACAACGGCATCTAATGGCAAGCTTGAAATCTTACAACGCAAGAAAGAAGATGCGCCGGCTGGTTGGGTACAAAGTGAAACCGGTGAACCATCAATACAATCTGATGAACTTAAACAAGGCGGCGCTTTACTACCCCTTGGCGGTGATAAAGAACATGGCAGCCACAAAGGTTATGCATTAGGTTCAATCGTCGATATTTTTTCAGCTGTTCTGAGTGGTGCGAATTATGGCCCATGGGTGCCGCCATTTCCCGCATATGTAGCAATGCCGCAGAATATGCCGGGTAAAGGAATTGGCCATTTCTTTGGCGCAATGCGGATTGATGCTTTTAGGCCTGCTGAAGACTTTAAACAAAATATGGATCAATGGCTCAAAAGATTTAGATCTGCAAAAACTATTAATGGTAAACCCCAGGTTTTAGTACCGGGAGATATTGAAAGAGCTTTGGAAAAAGAGCGCAAAAAAGAGGGTATTGTTTTACTGCAGCCAGTTGTTGAAGATCTTCAAAATATTGCTGAGCGGTTTAAAATAATACTATAGTTGAAGTGTGCACCAGGCAGGTAAAAATCTAT
Organism: Ginsengibacter sp.; assembly: GCA_039929165.1. Lineage (GTDB taxonomy): Bacteria > Bacteroidota > Bacteroidia > Chitinophagales > Chitinophagaceae > Ginsengibacter. Next base: position 472 of record JBDSRT010000341.1, on the reverse strand, counting down.
CCTTTCACTTTATATTTGCCGTCCAGTTAAAAATAGTTGTTCTAATGAAAGTTATGAAATTTGGAGGCACGAGTGTAGGCAAGCCGGAAAGGATGCTTGCAATATCAAAGCTGATCACTGCAGACGATGAGCCTAAAATAGTGGTGTTAAGTGCGCTAAGTGGCACAACAAACACGCTAACGGAAATCAGCAATTCTTTATCAAAAAGTGAACGTGCCGTTGCCAAACAACAGATCGATGCCCTGGAGCAGCATTACCAAAACTTTATTATTAAACTCGTAAAATCAGAAGAGGCTTACAATCAGGCTAAGGCTGTACTAGCTGAACACTTCGAGTTTTTAAATATTATTTTAAAAATATCTTACAGTGATGCCCTTAATAAAGATATCCTTGCGCAAGGCGAATTATTGAGTTCCAAGTTGTTTTCTATTTTTTTAAATGAACAGCAAATTGCCCATGAGTGGTTACCTGC
>JBDSRT010000340.1:0-3221 GCA_039929165.1 Ginsengibacter sp. | reverse complement strand
GGAATATCGACAGGCGGCATACAAAGTGAATCACCCAAATGCAGCTTGTGACTCATCTTACATAAAAAAGTATAGGTGATAAATGTAGGCCTGGCCGGCGCATAAATCACGTTATCAAAAATCCAGTCAATATAAAAAAATATAAAACCTGCTGCTGTAACAAGTGCAATTGCTGACCTTACTAAATGCCACCTCAATACCTCAAGGTGATCTAGAAAACTCATCTCTGACTTTGTATCGTCAGTTCCGCGGATTTTTTTAAAAAATGATTTCCGCTCTGCGATTTCTGCACTCAATTTTTACGGTTTATGGTTAAAGGTACGCAAAGGTAATATTAATGGTTTGATGGAAAATTGCGCTGAAGTATAAATAGTTATCAAAAAGAAAGGCCCCTGTAGAAACAGGGGCCGTTTACCAAAACTAACTGCTTATGAGAAATTTGACTTTTAAACTTATGTCAATGGAGGTGCAAAGCGGGTGCCAAAAAATTACAAAAAAGTTAAAGAGATTGTAACTACTTATTTATTATGGATCGACTTAGAATTGTATAAAACCGGCGTCTCATAACATAACAACAAACCGAAAGTGTGGATTTATTAGAAACGACATACCCCATTATGTGGAATCCCAACATATCCCCTCTCCCCAACTAATTAGCTTCGGTAAGTTTTTCCGTGTTTTCAGCAAACTGGAGCGCATCAATAAATTCCTGTATTTCGCCATTTAAAACATTATTAAGATTATAAACCGTAAGGCCAATGCGATGGTCAGTAACTCTCCCTTGCGGGAAATTATAGGTTCTAATCTTGGCAGATCTGTCACCACTGCTAACGAGGCTTTTTCTATGCCTGGAGATTTCTTCTTCCTGTTTACGAACAGTTTCTTCGTATAATTTGGTACGTAACATTTGCATAGCCTTTTCCCTGTTACCAAGCTGTGAACGCTCTGTCTGGCAAACCACCACAATACCTGTCGGAAGATGGGTTAAGAAAACCTTCGTTTCAACCTTGTTTACGTTCTGTCCACCGGCGCCTCCACTTCTAGCTGTTTCCATTTTTACATCACTTTCTTTTACCTCAACGTCTACCTCATCTGCTTCGGGCATTGCAGCCACCGTCGCTGCACTTGTGTGAACACGACCACTGGCTTCAGTGTCCGGAACACGCTGTACACGATGAACACCGCTCTCAAATTTCAATGTACCATAAACATCTTCACCTGTCACCTCTAATTGAACTTCTTTATAGCCGCCAACAGTGCCTTCACTTTCACTTAAAAGCGCCGTTCTCCAACCCTTGTTTTCACAGTATTTCAAATACATGCGCATTAGATCGCCAGCAAATAATGACGCTTCGTCGCCACCTGTACCGGCACGAATTTCCAGGATACAATTACGTTCATCCTGCGGATCTTTTGGAATAAGCATGTTGCGCAACTGTTTTTCAAGTTGCTCCTTTTTATCATGTAACTCAGGCAGCTCTGCTTTTGCCATTTCACGCATCTCCTCATCATCAGTATTCAGCACTTCTTTATTAAACTCAATATCATCAAGCACCTTAGCATAATCGTTTCTCACGATCATTATCTTTTCAAGACCTCTATATTCTTTACTGGTCTGAGTATATTTTTTATTATCACCAACAATCTCAGGATTTGTAAGTGCAACACCCAACTCCTCAAATCTGGCTTTGACGGCATCAAGCTTTTCTAACATAATATTTTATAATTGATCTCCTTTTTATCTCAACAACAGCTTTACCAGCCAAACATTTGTGATGCAATATCTTTACTATGCTTGTGTTTCCTGCAACGCCAATAATGTTAAAGATTGATAGCAAGGGCGCAAATTTAAACTTTTATGTCACATGCATTTTCATAAACTACAGGGCGATGAAATCTTTACCGGAACAAAAATGTTGACGGGCAATAACGTTATTGTTTTAAAAGATGATGGAGCGTTTGAAGCGATCATAGAAAAACAAGATGCCGGCGAAGATGTACAACGGGTTGAAGGATTGCTTTGCCCCGGTTTTATCAACGCTCATTGCCATTTGGAACTGAGTCACATGTACGGGCTGATTCCTGAAAAAACCGGTTTGGTTGATTTTGTTTTTAGAATTGTTACCGAGAGACATCATTCAGAAGAAAAAATTTTGAACTTCATTGCAGAAGCTGAAGCGAAGCTGATAACGGCTGGTACTGTAGCGGTTGGAGACATTTGCAATAATTCTACAACCTATAACCAAAAGCAAAAGGGCAATTTATCATATTATAATTTTATTGAAGCCAGCGGTTGGTTGCCTCCAGTATCAGTGGAAAGATTTGCAAGAGCTAAAAAGCTTTATGATCACTTCCGGCATTTGCCAAACAATAAGTCGGCAATAATTCCACATGCGCCATACTCAGTTTCAGCTGAATTATGGCAATTAATGATCCCTTATTTTACTAACAACACCATCAGCATACACAACCAGGAAACACCACATGAAGATGAATTTTTTGAAAAAGGCACCGGCGATTTTTTAAGAATGTATAACAAAATGACTATTGATAATTCATTTCATGTACCTTCTAAACAAAGCAGTCTTAAAAGTTATTTTCAGAACCTTTCAAGCGCCAGAAGCGTGATACTTGTACATAATACTTTTACAAAACAGAGCGATATTGAATTTGTAAAAACTCATACCTCAACCGGGCAATTGATATCATTTTGTATTTGTATAAACGCAAATCAGTATATAGAAGACGCTTTACCGCCACTCGATCTTTTTAAAAAGAATAATTGCGATATTATTTTGGGCACGGATAGCCTGGCAAGCAATCACAGCCTGAGTATGTTGGATGAAATGAAGACTGTCCAACAAAAATTTCCGTCAACAGCTTTGGAAGAAATGTTACAATGGGCAACGCTTAATGGTGCTGTAGCCTTACAAATGGATGATAAGTTTGGAAGCTTTGAGAAAGGAAAAAGCCCGGGCGTTAACCTGATTCAAAATATCATTAATGGTAACCTTAGCGAAGCTTCAGCGGTAAGAAAAATTTTTTAATCAGGCTAAAATTTCCTGCAGTACAGGCAGTGTTTTCATTATTCCAAATTCAGGTATGTGTAAACCATAAAAAGTTTGTAAGGCAATCATAAGAACCCGCCGGTTAGTCTTATTCATTTTAATTTCTGCAAGGTCGTCGGGATGCCGGGCTTTTAAAATTTCTGCAATAAATGT
>JBDSRT010000339.1:0-5895 GCA_039929165.1 Ginsengibacter sp. | reverse complement strand
CATTTGATACCCGTTTTTTAAAAGGAGAATTAGTCCGGATGTCTGAACGGGTAGGCTTTGAATTAAGGTGTTCAAACATGCTGACAGGTTGTGTTACTGTAAAAATAAAATACGCTGATTTTGAAGTTACCACCCGTCAAACCACAATTTCTTTTTGCGCTTCAGACAATATTATTATCGAGACCGCTAAAGATCTCTTTCACAAATTATATGATACCAGTCAACCTGTGCGGTTGGTAGGCGTAAGAGTCAGCCATCTTGTACCTGGAAATTACCAGATCAAATTATTTGATGACACACCGGAAATGATAAAGCTTTACCAGGCTGTTGATAGTGTTAAACAGCAATTTGGTACTGGCATGTTAAAACGGGCTGCAGCAGTTAACCTGCCGGAATATGATGCCTATTATCATTCAAAGCAAGCCTTAAAATAACCGTCTTTCATCCTTCCACATTATGTATAGTATTTTGCATTAAAAAAAATGCAAAGAATAGCAGTAGACATGGATGGTGTTTTAGCAGATGTGTTTGCCCAATATCTTGACTGGGATGAAAGAGATACCGGCATCAGGAAAGAGCGTGAAGCTTTGTTAGGTAAGCCTGAGTTGGAAGCGTTCGCCGGCATACCTCAATATTTATATACTTCCGGTTTTTTTAGGAGCATACCTTTAGTGAAAGACAGCCAGGCGATACTGCAGGAACTTACAAAAAAGTATGAAGTGTTTGTAGTGTCTGCTGCTATGGAGTTTCCGCAAAGCCTCCCTGAAAAACTGGAATGGCTACTGGAGCATTTCCCTTTTATTGACTGGCAGCATGTTGTGTTTTGTGGATCTAAGCAGATCATAAAAGCTGATATTATGATTGATGATCACCTAAAAAATTTAAATTATTTTAAAGGCCGAACCATTCTCTTTTCACAGCCTCATAATCATTTTGTACAACATCCAAAACACAGCCGCGTAAGTTCCTGGCAGGAAGTAGCAGAATTGCTTTCATAAACTTTTGTTCATCCTACCAAAGCCTTCAAGAATTTCTTCAAAGGCGTTAAGTTTATTTATAATGGCGGTGTGCGCAATTCTATTTTTGTCTTTGCAGGCTTAATTGCAACTATTTTTTTATAAGTACGTATAACATACTGTACCACCTTATGGCAAACGCCTGTTAAAAACAATAAGTGTTTTAATGTATTTTTTTAAAATGAAAAAAGGATATTTTGTTATTAACTCAACACAAACCAATATAAAATTGAATTGAATTTTTGGAGACAACATATACTATAATAAGTGGATGCAGAGAAAATAATCACAAGTATCAAAAGATGCTTTATGAAAGGTATCGTGGATTTGCTTTAAAAATTGTTTTCAGGTACATCTATAATTATGAAGAAGCCCTGGAAATAACCAATGATGGTTTTGTAAAGTTTTTTTTAAGGATCGAAAAATTCAGATGTGAAAAAGAAGACAATATTGAACCCCTGTTAACAGCCTGGATTAAACGCATCATGATAAATACGTGTATTGATTTGTTGCGAAAAAAAATGCTGTTACCGGAGATAGGCGGTATACCTCAACATGCCTGGGATGTTAAAGACAATAGCCCGAATGCCTACCAGATTTTAATGTATAACGATTTAATTGCGCTGGTAAAAAAACTGCCGCCGATTTTTAGACTGGTTTTTAACATGCATGTTATAGATGGTTACACACATCTTGAAATTGCGGATCGTTTGCAAATACCAGTAAGCACATCAAAGTCAAACTTATTGAGGGCAAAAGCAATGATGCAAAAATATTTAAATCAAAAAGAAGAATTTATTGAATGCCGCATTTAGATAACGATATGGATGAACTTTTTCAAAAGGCCGGGGAATATTACTCTCCGCAAAAAGGCGCCGGCGATTGGGAAAGTATTGCAAAACGGCTTGCCTCTAAATCTGATTCTTCACCTTTCGCAGCGCCTGCAGGCAAAAGAAAAAAAATACTGCTTACCGTTACCTTATTGCTGACAGGTCTTTTCATCGGCGGATACCTGTTTAAAAATAATCTGGCCAAAATATTTTACAGCAATACAGATAAAGTGCTATCAAAAACCAGCACTGGTGAGGTTGTTAGCGCTGCTGTTGAGAATAGAGAAGTTCAATTTCCCATTGCAGAAAAAGGTTTTGTTTTTCAAGCGGCCAAAAATAAACATAGTAACTACACAAAAAATTCCAAACCACTTTCCGTCAAAAGGCCAGGTAAAGTTATAAGCGCAATTCCCCTCAGGGTATTGTATTCAAATATTGCTTTTAAATCATGGCACGAAAAACATTCCGGAGGTAATGTAGCAGATGAAAATAACTACCGTGATTTGGCCGTGTTGAAAACTTCCAAAGAAAAGGCAAGCGAAATTTTTTCAAAAAAAGTATTAAATAATACCAGAGAAATTTCTGATCAACTCAAAATCACGTTCCAAAAATCAATACATGATTTATTGCAGGAGACTGATACGGCTCAGCAAGTTTATAAGTACGCTCTTGCAAAAAATAATACCAGAGACAATAAATTTATATCAGGCAAAAGCAAAAATTTTTACCTCGGCTTAGTTGCAGGGATAGATTTTAGTAGGGTGCGATCCCGGACATTTACTTATCCTAAATACAGTGCAGGCGTTGTTTTTGGTCTGCAATCGACTTCGGGTTTATCTTTTGAGACCGGTGCAATTTTTACGCGGAAGAATTATAAAAGTGAAGGCAGGTATTTTAAGATGGGTAAAGTGCGGTCAGGCATGCCCGGTGGTATGATAATTAATGATCTTGAAGGGCAAAGCGCCTTAATAGAAATTCCTATAAAAGTTAAATACGATGTAATTAGTAAAAGAAATGCAGGCGTTTTTATAGCCGGAGGGCTATCATCCTACCTAATGATTAAAGAAAGAAATATTTATAATGTAACACTTAATGGCGGGCAACAAACTATTACCGGCGTTTATAATAAAAGCCATTTTTTAATACCGGCAGTTGTCAGTATAAGCCTGGGGTATGAATATAAGGTTTCTAAGAGCCTTAAAGTGCGATTGGAACCTTTTGTAAAAATTCCTTTGCAAGGCATAGGGATAGGAAGTTTGCCTGTTACCAGTGCTGGTTTGCAGGTAGGATTTACACGCAGTTTGAAATAATATTTATTGGGATAGTAAAAAAATCTTTAGAAGGATAGCGGCAGACGTATGTCTTTTAATACCTGGTTTACATGGTTTTTAAACTTACTTAAACTAATACAAAACTTTTAATCATCTAAAAATAAAAACAATGAAAAAGATCAGTTTTATCAATGTGTTAGTGGCCATATCCATTACGTTCACTATTGTTTCCTGCAATAAGAGCGGGGATAGAAGCAGCGTATCTCCGGTTAACCAAAAGGCCTTAACAGAAGATATCATGCTGGAAAACGGTGCCAACCCGGATGAGGCATCCCTCTCTGAGAATATTGCAAATGACGCCTCCGGCCTAAACAGCAAAACAGAAAAGGAGAAAAGCCACTACCTCTATACAGAAAGCAATAGCTTGGGCACAAATCATATACTCGTCTATGAAATATCAAAGAAAGGTATTTTGCATTTTGCCGCAAGCACTTCCTCTGGCGGTGCAGGCTCAGGCCAGGCTTTAGGCTCCCAGGGTGCATTGGTAATTGATAAGGCTCATGAATGGCTTTATGCAGTAAATGCCGGCAGCAATTCAGTATCTTCTTTCAAAATTCATGATGATGGAACACTTAGCCTTGCCCACACCGTAGCTTCCGGCGGCATTAAACCGGTAAGTGTAAGTGTATATGGCGATTTGCTTGCGGTATTAAATAATGGCAGCGATGATATTAGTGCATTCAGGATCGGTTATGGCGGCACTCTTGTAGCTATTGAAGGGTCGTTAAAAGCATTAAGTGCAACAGGCGTAGATGCCCCACAAATTTCATTTACACCGGGCGGTGAATTGGTAATTGTTACAGAAAAAGCCACAAATATTGTAGGCACTTTTAAGGTTAATTACGATGGCTCTTTAAGCGACGGCGTTTTTACGACTTCTGTCGGGAACACGCCTTTTGGTTTTGAATTTTCAAGAGACCGCTTTTTAATTGTTTCCAATGCTGCAGGCGGCGGAGCAGGCGCTGGCTCAGCTACAAGTTATTCGATTGCAAATAATGGTGTGCCTGAAGATGCAAACGGTGCAGTAGCCAATTTTGAGGCTGCGCCCTGTTGGGTTGCTATTACCAAACATGGCAGGTTTGCCTATGTAACAAATACGGCAAGCAACACTATTTCATCTTATTATGTAGCCCAGTGGGGAGGTTTATATTTGGTACAGCAGGTAGCTGCCAAAACAGATATTACACCTCTTGATATAGTAGTTGCCGCAAACAACTTTAATGTGTATGTGCTAAATTCAAAATCTAATACTATTGGTGAGTACCGCAGAAAATATTTTGGCGGTCTTGAATTCGTTAGTGCCACTCCCGGCTTACCGGCGCCTGCCACCGGGCTTGCCACTTACTAATTACTATGTTTTATTTTTAGTGCATAAACAAAATTGCAACAACATATAAAATATTAAAGGGCTGTTTGTAAAGCAGCCTTTAGTATTACGACTATTTTAACTGTTTTAATTCAATTTAAAAATTTCCGCCTTGGGCGGTGGTTATATATTCGATTCACAAAAACTTCTATACGGCATGTCTCTTCCGTCTTAACCAAAACATATTAGTTAGCAACACAACTATAACGATTACCAAACCGAAAAACTCTCTTGTTTCCTCAATCCATGGTGTTTCAGCTTTCATGGTGTGGGCGATATTTTCAGAATGATGCTCACGCATCCAATCTATAACGCCGGTCTTATCAAAAAATAAATAAAGGCCGTAAAGCGTATAAGCCGAAAGGCCGATAATATAGAGTGTTGGATTGTACCTTTTTTGTATTGCTCTAAAACATAAAAAAGCCCCAAACAAATAAATAGGCATCCAAATGTAGGGATCAGGGTCGTTGTATTGCAAAGCGGCAAAAATGATAAAAAGACAAACGAAAATAATATTGAAAATTCTCATAGCTGAAGCCGTTGGATATGTTTCTTCAACAATATAGTATTATTCAATTAAGATCTTAATCAGGCTTCCTCGTCAGCACCCATGTCATTGGTTGCCTGGTCTTTTGCATTAGTGATCTGTTCTTTATCAGCACCTTTCAACTGGGCGCCATCTTCTATAGCGGTATCTGTATCTTCTTTATTACCCTGATTGGTAACCTCTTCAGAAGAGTTTGTAAGAGCGTCATCATCTTCGTTCTCAAAATCCAGGATGCCCACGCCTTCTTCGTCGTCTGATGAAATGGTTGTATCTGCCAGTTCGCCAAGCGGCATTGGTTCAATATTTTCCTGGCCAGGAATATCCTTTACTTCCGGCAGATCCATTATGGCTGTTTGTGATTTCAGTTGTTCCTGGTCCTTTGGTGAATCATGGATATCTTCTGAATTTGTGATGTCGTTATCCTGGTTAACAATTGGGTCATCATTTCCTGGTATGTTCATGTTACTTAAATTTAATTGTGACATAATGCCCTAAAAAACATACCAGAAAAATGGGAAATATAATTGTGCCTTCTTTACTTCCTGCCTGATCTCCGCGTTCTGTTCGACATTTGCTTTACGATCAAAGAATCGAATAAAGCATATTGCTGCGGCGTGCATAAGGTTCTTGCGGACTTATAGAATTTAAAAATCTCTATGTTTATCGCATTTTCCTGGTTGGCTATTCTGGTTGAAGAAGCTTGTAATATTGCCTCATCAATTTCGCCTGGCAGCATCCTGAAAAAACCGGCCTTGCTTACCTTCAGGCTGTCAAAATAAGGCTGAATATTTTTGTAATGCGCTTC
>JBDSRT010000338.1:0-3049 GCA_039929165.1 Ginsengibacter sp. | reverse complement strand
TTCAGTTCTTCCTTCCACCGGTTGTACCAATCATCAAATTCCGGGTTGCTGTTTATACTGCCGCCATGAAGCCGCCAGCTTTGTTTAAAAGCTTTATCCTTTTCTGTAAAATTCTTATAAGAAGATAATGCAATCATATGGTATTGTATTACACACCAAAATAATGCGCCTGCAGCATAAAAGGAAGCTTTAGGTGAAAACTTAATTCTATGCTATAATTCCCACTCAGGTTAGGGATAACATTAACCCAGGCAATAACATAAGTCAGTTTTGTTAGGACGGCCTTTTACCTGCAAATGTGAATGTCTTGATAAAGCATAATACGCATTAAACGAAGAGGCATTCAAACATTCTCATACTTTGTAAACAAACAATAATTATCATTTATAAAATGTATTGACATGAAAAGATTTTATACACTCATTATGCTGCTGTCACTAAGCAGTGCCACTTTTGTAGGTTGCAGTAAAAATTCTACCAAAGGGATAATAGGCGGCACCGTTGTTAAAACAGTCGCGACCGTTGTTGGCCTCATCCTGTTATCAAAGCTCATCAAGTCTGTTTTGAAAACTGTAATAGGGAACAAGTCCTTTACAGGTTTATCGGCAGACCAAAATTTTACGGACAACATTAACGAAGACACCAAACTAAACACCTTTGTGCAAAATGATATAATGAAAACGACACTGCAATTCCTGCTGGCAGACCATTACCAGATTCCCCTGGCAACAGTCACAGGCAATTATAACAGTTTAAATACCGTAGGCGATCTTGCCACCTTTATCGGGAAGAATGCAAGTGCAAAAGCCTTACTTAAGATTAAATAAATACAATTCAATTCTATTTAACGCATCCGTTTTCTTAACTGGAAACGGATTTTTTTTCAATGCCCAGGAACGTTTTCCCACAGGAACCGTCGCTATAATAAAAGGTTCGCAAAGAGCCGTTGAAGATATTGCCGAAAAGAAAAGAAATATCAAAATAACGTGTCTCTCTTATCGACATACATCCCTACGGCTGCCGGCTTTTCCGATAATTAATACGGAATGCCTGGAAGGGCTTTTAATGATTGGTAAATTCTGGCTTTACGTTCTCGTTGATCCAGATCATGCACGCATTAGCGTCTTTAAAAACCCGGTCTTCTGGTATTAATGAGGGTATGATATTTATCCCACCCATCATATATCTTGGCTGCTTCGGAACACCTACAAGCAATATCGGCCTTTCATTCCCAAGGAGGTTTGTTAACACATCTTCTACGGCGTACAAACCGCTCTGATCAATATATTTCATACTCTCCATAAGTATCACCACCACACGGGCAGTGCCAGGTATCTGTGCAGCCAGACTTTGAAAGTCGCTGGTTGAGCCAAAGAAAAGCGGGCCATTGATCCTTTTAATAAATACCTGCTGCTGCAAGGCTTCAGGAAAATCAAAATCATTTCCAAGCTCATTATCTTCAGCAAGGGGCTTCACTACAGATTCACTTGCCGTAACATCGCCTATCTTTTTCATAAACATCAATGATGCTATTATCAAACCGATCCCTACAGCATATACCAGGTTCCAAAGAGAGGATAAGACCATCACTACAAGCATAATAATAACTTCGGAACGCGGCATTGCCGGAATTGCCCGCAGGCCCTTATAATCCATAACGCCTATTCCTACCGTAATCAAGATCCCCGATAATACGGCTGCCGGAATTTTAGAAGCCAGTGGTCCCAGGGCAAGTACAACTATTAAAACCACAATAGCAGCCATCAAACCAGACAGGCGTGTTTTACCTCCGGAAGTAATATTAACTACTGTGCGTATTGTTGCCCCGGCGCCGGGCAGGCCACCAAACAGCGCCGCAACGCTGTTGCCAATACCTTGACCCACAAGTTCCTTGTTTGAATTATGTCTGGTTTTGGTAATATTATCCGCAACAACCGAGGTGAGTAATGAATCAATGCATCCAAGCAGCGCAAGCGAAATTGCACTGAAGATATATGGCGTGACGTCCTGTAAGGAAAAGCCGGTGAAAATTTCGAAGTGCGGCAGTGGAAGACCACGGGGTATTTTCTCTATAGGCACATATTTTAAACCTGCAAAATACGCCAGGCCAGACATGATAAGGAGGGCCACGAGCGTACTTGGTACAGCGCTGGTTATTTTCTTGAAACCGTAAATTATTAAAATAGTTCCGGCCGCTAATGCCACTTCGAGCCAGTTGATGTTCTTCAGAGTCCTCGGCAGTATCCGCAGTGAGCCAACAACTCCCGAAGATTCTTTACCGGCAAGAGACCGCGATTCCTGTAGAATCTGTTCAGCAGTAACATGCTCAGCTTTTTCAACGGTTTGCTTGTAATCTTCAATCACGAGTATGTTCTCTTTTGCTTCCTCTTTTAAAATATTTTGCACAATAACGCTTTCTGCCTGCGCTTTAAAACGATTTACATAAGCCGCATCATCTTTCGGATAATAGCCAAGAGAAGGGATAAGTTGTGTAACGATGATGATTACTCCAATCGCCGTCATAAAGCCGGAAACAACCGGGTAAGGAATGTATTTGATGTATTTACCCACGCCTGCAAAACCGAGAATAACCTGGAATATGCCCACTAATAAAAATACAGTGAGAATGACAGGGAGAGCTTTATTCACATCTGCTTCAAAAGAAGATATAATACCCCCGATAACCACCATACTTATCGCTGTCATTGGAGCCGTTGGGCCTGAGATTTGAGTATTAGTACCACCGAAAAGTGCTGCGAAGAAACACAGGAAAATAGCACCATATAGCCCGGCGCTGGGCCCAAGCCCGGAGCTAACCCCGAAAGCGAGCGCCAGCGGGAGGGCAACAATGCCTGCGGTAAGCCCACCAAAAAAGTCACCTTTAAAATGTTTGAATGATATAAAAGTCATATTGCTGTTCATTATTAAGTATCGCTAACCAATTGCTAATTGGCACTGTCACTATAATCAATTTATTTCCGCTATAATCTAACCATCTCTCAAGCATATTGAAAGATGATAATATTTTCAGTGACAGATGATTACTACT
>JBDSRT010000337.1:0-3619 GCA_039929165.1 Ginsengibacter sp. | reverse complement strand
TTCGGCCCAAACCAACGCATGCTTTGTTGCATGTAAAAGGCATTTGCATTAACTCCTTCTTTCATGTTTAAATAAATTCACTATTAAGCAGCTATGCCGTATTATTCTCCCGGCACTTTCATTTGTTGTTCAATTTCAACCGGTACACCAAAATAAGGTGTTCCATCTCCATTCCATGAGAATGGTTGAGCCCTTGGTGAACGATGTCTTCCGCAACCTTCTCCTGCATTATCATTTGCATGATATAATATCCAATCCTCTTTTCCATCAGGTGATTTGAAAAATGAATTGTGTCCCGGCGCAAATACTTTATTATCTACTGATTGATTAAAAACCTGTTTGATTGATTTATGCCATTGCGAAGAATCCGTGACTTTCCCTTTGCCGGAATAAGTCAACATTCCAAGACTATACTGATCCGTCCAGCAACCACTGGCAGAATAAATAATAAACAACTTTTTATTATGCTGTAATGACTGCGGGCCTTCATTCACATTTACATGCGGTGGGTTGTTTACATCATTAAGATCACCAAATTTTTCCCAGTCATAAATAGCAGTGGAAATCCTGTGGCGTCTGCCTTTTATTTTAGTTGGCGATCTCATTTTAGCAATGTAAATGTCCTGGCTGCCGTTTGTATTTCCTTCCCAGCCGGACCATATCATGTAACGCTGATGACGAAAGGAAAACACCGAGCCATCTATTGCCCACCTATCTGAGCGATCGCTAATTTTCCCCTTGAAGATCCACTGCCCGCTCATTGGATCATTTGACGTATTCATCAGCACATATAATCGATGATTATTGTTGTTGCCATTATCAGCAGCAAAGTAGATGTACCATTTGTTATTGATAAGATGAATCTCCGGCGCCCATAACTCCTTTGAATAACTGGTCCCGGATGGCGGCACAAAAACTGTTGTCCTTTCAGCATGACGGAGGTTAGCAATACTTTTCGTCTTCCAGATCACAATGCTATCACCCAAAGTATTGGTATAATAATAGAAGCCGTTGTAATAGATACTCCATGGATCTGCACCAGATGACAATAACGGATTAGTAAATGTTTGCTGCGACCAGCCTGTAAGACACAACAGGGAAAGTAATATTATTAAAGCGGTTGATTTTAGTCTTGTAACCATGCGTCGAATTTTATTAAAATTGCATGTCAAATAATAAATTGCTTTAAGCCAGCTGCAATAATAGTATGAAACTACCTGATAAATATGCTAAACGTTTACACACTGATAACTTTAGACAAGTTACTTCAAAGGCTATAGCCAGCCTTGACTATAAGACAAGGTCAAAGATCTTGGAGATTGTATTTAGGACTGGTCATATCTATCATTACACAGATATCAATAAAAAAATATGGCAACAAATTTCAAAGTTCGCTGATAGAGGTGAAGGGCTTGGCACTTATGTCAACCAGAATTTTAAAAGTATGGTTGAGGAAGAGCATAAAGATTATTATGAAGTGATTAAGGGATAGATAGCTTATGGCTCAATCTTAAATGTTACCGGCTGCTGTCTATATGCTTTTACAACGTGGCCATTATTCATTGCAGGGTTCCATTTAGCACCCTTTCTTATTGCTGACACAACAACCTCTGCGAGTTTAGAGCCTTTCATGGTAAGCGCTTCTACATTACTTACTATGCCATCGGTTGATACAATAAATTGTACCAGGCATGTTCCTGATTCTCCTGCGTCAACCAGATGTTCGGAACTGGTTTCAATTTTCTTTTTTACATACGAGTTCCAGTCGCCTTTGAAGGCAGCAGAAAAACAAGTAAGATTTTCCACAATTATAATATTAAAGTTTCCGTGTTCGCACTTTTTGCCCAGTATTAAAATTTATTGCCGTCTAAAAAGTATGGCAAAAAGATTGAAGGCTCTAAGCATAATCAAAAACATTAAGCATTATGAAACGTTTCATTATCATTACAGCAATCTCATTAACTTTTTCTTCGTGTAGCGATAGCTCCACAGCCTCCGAATCAACAACGGATTCTTCATCTTCTTCTACCGGGTCTATGGACGCTGGCGGCAGTTCTTCTTCATCCTCAGCCGATAATACCGGTATGGGAACAACAAGTGGTGACTCATCAATGCGGGGCACAGATAGTTCTATGTCTATCACAAATTCTGGTATGAATGGAAGGACCGATTCATCGAGAATGAATGACAGGTCTATGACTGACTCCTCAAGGAAATAAAATGCAACAAATAAAAAAGCCTGCAATATTCATTGAATACCTGCAGGCTTTTTATTTAGTAATAAGTTAGTAAAACTAGGCCCTTTGTGTCCAGGTTCTGCGGGAAGATGCTCCACGGGATTTTGGCACAAACCGTTGTGACTGCTGGTTCGGATTAGGAATACCCAGGAAACTTTGGAATGGATAGCCATCAGCAGACGGTATTTGCTGCCCAATAACCTTTACAATGTCACGCAAATAAGCTCTTTCCTCTGCATCGCAAAATGAATAAGCGATGCCGCTTGCACCCGCACGGCCTGTCCGCCCTATACGATGTACATAACTTTCCGGCACATTAGGTAATTCGAAATTGATTACATGTGATAACTCATTTATGTCAATGCCTCTTGCTGCAATATCAGTTGCAACTAATACACGTAGGTCACCATTTTTAAACATACTTAAAGCCCGTTGCCTGGCCGATTGCGATTTTTCACCATGTATAGCATCTGCATGAATCCGCTCCCGGTTTAATAATCTTGCAACTTTATCAGCACCATATTTAGTACGTGTAAAAACAAGGGCAGACTTAATGCTCTCATCTTTTAGAAGATGAACAAGCAAATCATTCTTATCGGCCTTTTCAACATAAAACATTTGCTGTGCAATCAGGTCAACCGTTGATGACACAGGTGTAACCGCAACCTTTACCGGGTTATGTAAAATGCTGTTGGCAAGACCAGAGATTTCCGGCGGCATAGTTGCTGAGAAAAATAAGGTCTGTTTTTTTTGCGGCAATCTTGTGATCACTTTTTTCACATCATGAATAAAGCCCATATCCAGCATACGGTCCGCTTCATCTAAAACAAATATTTCAATATTCTGTAGATTGATATAGCGTTGGGTTATCAGGTCTAACAACCTTCCCGGGGTTGCCACTAATATGTCAACTCCATGACGTAAAGCATTCACCTGCGGCACCTGTGATACGCCACCAAAAACAACTAAATGCTTTAAACACGTTTGTTTTCCGTAAGCAGCAAAGCTTTCACCAATCTGTATGGCAAGCTCCCGTGTAGGTGTTAAAACAAGGGCTTTTATCGGCGTACCACCGTTTTGTACTGTCCGCTTAAGATACAATGATTGTAAGATGGGAATAGCAAAAGCAGCCGTTTTCCCTGTACCCGTTTGGGCACAACCTAACAAATCTCTTCCGTCTAAAACAACAGGAATGGCTTGTTCCTGTATAGGTGTAGGGTTGGTATAACCCTCATTTTTGAGCGCATTCAAAATGGGCTCGATCAAATTTAAATTTTCAAATAACAAAATGTAACTTTTAATAATTAATGTAATCACCCGCCAATACTTGTGATAGGTGAAGAAAATATCCGGCTCGTCAAAATTTGACCGGATGAAACTTT
>JBDSRT010000336.1:0-5956 GCA_039929165.1 Ginsengibacter sp. | reverse complement strand
TAGTGTTGTCTGCATTTCGCATGCGATATAGTTCTCTGAAGTAAGCTGCTGACAACATACCGCCGGAAGCGCCGCTCATTAAAAAGGTCTGTTTTAGAATTTTGCCTTCCGTTAAGCTATCAAGCTGCTGTAAAGTGTTCATAGCAAAGCTTGCACTTCTTACACCGCCGCCGCTAAAGTTCATAAAGACTATAACGGGTCTTTCAGCAAGTTGGCGCTTCTTCCAGTTGTTCAACACTTCCAGCATCAGCTGTTCATCAGCCTTTACTTTTTGTAAACTGCAAAGCGCTTGAAGCGTAGATCTGTCATAGGCAGGCCGTGCGGTTTTTTTATCATAGTTTAAGCCATAAGCTTTATTACGTGGATCTATAACATCAAAACGATACAACACATCCAGGCAAATATAAAAGAGCAATAGAAAAAGTACGCTCCAGGTTTGTAGAAAATAAGTGAGTGCACCAATAACAGCAATCATCAACGCAAAAAATATTGTAATACTTGCTGCTGCGGGTATTTGAAATATGCGGTGATCAAGAAAGAAGCCTATTAATATCATAAATATAAAAGCCAATACCACGCTCCATATTGCAGCAAAATGATGCCGCTTGAAAATATGATCTAAAAATTCTTCACCATAATGACCAACTTTTCTGGCCCGTTTTATTACCAGGTTATCCGCAAGAAAAAATTTTACACGTATACTATAATTGTTTTGTAACGGATGTTTTTCATTACGTGTTTTACGGCTGATGTATTCATCTTTTGCCAGGGGCCTAAGTCGGCTTACAATTCTTTTATCGGCAGTAAAAAAATAAGCAAATGAAAAAGCAATTAATAAAATAAGTCCACCAAAGAAACCAGCTGCCGCAACAATAAATTCCGAAGTTGACATCAATTCCTTATATAGATCAAACTCAGCAGCCTGCAAAAAGTACACAACTAAGAAGATCAAAGGAATGATACTGTTATTAATACAATATTTTAAAAACGGTTTTGAAGTTGTGGCCAGGAAACGGTATCGCTTGCTGTGTAAAATAAATGTTGTGATATGCCAGCTCATGATAAATACACCAATGGCACCACCTAGTATAGCTGCGCCGGCAACATTTACACTTCCTAAATATTCCGGGGCAAGAAATAAAGCATTGGCACCATAGCTTTTCATAAAATGGCCGCTCACAGTGCTGAATAAAATAAACCAGAATAACAGCAATACCTGGAATTTTCTGAAATGAAGCAGCAGCAACTGGATGGGAAATGAAAAATAAAGGTTGCGCAACAGCTTCATCAGGTATGATAATAGGAACTAATGTACAGGTAAAGGTTTACAAATTGAAAGACCTTGAAGATTCTAACCTGTTTTTAACCATTGATAATACAACGTTGTAATTAATACAGATGAAAAAAGAAGATGCAATGGTTGCGCAATGGCAGGAATATTAAAATACGACATGATGATACCGAGGGCAATATTTGCAAACACCATAAACAATATTAACCTTGCGCCAGCCGCCATTCCAGGCACATGTTTATATTTAACAAACAAGTAAATACATAAGCCGGCTACAAGTATTGAAAAGGAGCGGTGTGTATCAAATACATTTCCCAACCTGCTTATCCATTTATCACGTTGTTCAAAATTTAGCGAAGCAGATACATGATCTACCTGTTCTCTTACCTGCGTACCTAATACAACCTGCATTAAGCCGGCAACAATGGTTATAGAGCTAACAATTTTTAATATTTTGTTTCTGTAAAGCGTCGCTGACCGATTGCAAATAAATACTACTGTAACAGACAATGCAGCAATTAGCAAAGCAACAATCATGTGCGTGGTAACCTTAACTACTTCAAGATTAGCTTCTACAACTTTACTGCCGAGCCAGCCCTGGAAGCCGGTGATCAACACCAGTGCAAGACAAAGCCAGAGCAGCGCCGGCCTGATCTTACGGAATTTTAAACTCCATAATAATTGTATAAAGAGTAACACACCTAAAACAGCACCCAGCAAACGGTTGATATATTCTATCCAGGTATGATAAGCATTAAAGGAGAGATCGACATATTTAAAAGCATACAATTCTTTATAGTTTGATGGTAATTGCGCTTCATTAGTGGGCGGTATCCATCTTCCAAAACATTTTGGCCAGTCCGGGCAACCCATACCACTTTGCGTCATCCGCACAACCCCTCCGGCAAGAATCACTAAGAAAACCGTGAGAACAATAATTTTTGCAAACCTTGTAAATGCAGCGAGTGAATTCATTGTGCAAATCTATCTGCTAATCAAAATGATTTTAATAATTATCTGTTTAATTTTGGGCGATTGTTACTTCCTTTCTTTCATAATAAGTTTGTAGAGGCTGGTTTAGATGAAGCTGGACGTGGCTGTTTTGCCGGGCCAGTATTTGCTGCTGCTGTTGTATTGCCGCCGGATTTCCATCATCCCTTATTGAACGATTCTAAACAAATGACCCATGAAGAACGGGATATTTTAAGACCGGTCATTGAGAAACAATCTATTGCTTATTCAGTAGCCAGTGTATGTAACAATGAAATTGATTCTATCAATATTCTACAGGCTTCTTATAAGGCCATGCATATGGCACTAGATAAATTAAAAAAGAAACCGTCTATTTTATTGATCGACGGCAATCGTTTCAAAGCTTATAAAGATTACCCACATCATTGCATGATCAAAGGCGATGGTATGTATAGTTCTATTGCGGCTGCGAGTGTTTTAGCTAAAACTTATAGAGATGCTTACATGCAAAAGCTTCACCGGAAATATAAAATGTATGGCTGGAAAACGAATAAAGGTTATGGTACGCCGGAGCACCGTTTAGCTATTAAAGATCATGGCATTTGTGAATATCACCGCAGAACCTTTAGTATGTTAAGCTGCTATATTTTTGAACAAAATGAAAATCAGGTTGAGGCTAATATTCAAACTCCCCAACACCTTGACGTACTACCGTCCAATCCGGAAGTGTGCAGTCAACAATAGTTGAAGGTGTAATGCCGCCCATTCCGCCATCAATCACCAAATCTACCTGTGTTTTAAAATTATCATAAATAATCTCCGGGTCTGTGTAGTCTTCAACCAAATCACCAGGTAAAGTTGTGCTTAAAATAGGATTACCCAGGGCCTCTAAAATGCCAAGACAAATATTGTTATCAGGTATTCTTAACCCGATAGTATCTTTTTTGCTTTTTAAAATTTTAGGTACCATTTTAGAAGCTGGCAATATAAACGTGTAGGGTCCCGGTAAATATTTTTTCAGGATTCTATAGAGAGGCGTATCAATACTTTTAGTATAATCACTTAAATGACTAAGATCTTTGCAAATGAAAGAAAGTTGTGCCCTTTGAGGATCTATGTTTTTTATTTTACAGATGCGTTCAATGGCTTTATGATTGGAAATATCGCAGCCCAGGCCATAAATAGTATCTGTAGGATAAACGATAATGCCACCATCTTTTAAAGTTGTTGCAACCTGTGTAAGTAAGCGTTGCTGTGGATTTTCCGGATGAATATGTATCAACATAATGAAAGAATATAAGCTGTAAATAGAAATACTTTTACATCATCATCACTGTTTAATCTTATACATTTGCAGCGATTTTTTCTTACAAATTTACAACGCTTAAAATTTAGATATGTCAGTAATTGCGGTAGGCACCATGGCTTTTGATGCGATTGAAACGCCTTTTGGTAGGGTGGACAAAATTATAGGTGGATCTGCTACTTATGTTGCCTATGCGGCCAGCCATTTGGTACAACCTATATATCAGATGTCAATTGTTGGTGATGATTTTCCTGCATCAGAAATGGATGAGCTGAAAAGCCGCGGTGTTAACCTGGACGGTGTTGAAGTTGTTAAAGGCAAAAAATCTTTTTTCTGGAGTGGTAAATATCAAATGGATATGAACACCCGCGATACTTTGGTTACGGACTTAAATGTATTGGCAGACTTTAACCCCGTAGTGCCTGAAAGTTACCAGGATGCTGAATTTTTAATGCTTGGTAATTTGGTGCCGGCCATCCAGATGCACGTTATCAACCAAATGAAAACACGGCCAAAATTGATTGTATTGGATACTATGAATTTTTGGATGGAGACAGCGCTTGATGACCTTAAAAAGGTGTTGACAATGATTGACGTTTTATTGATCAACGACAGCGAAGCTAGATTTTTGAGCGGTGAATATTCGCTGGTAAAAGCTGCTAAAAAGGTGATGCAAATGGGCCCCAAATATTTAATTATAAAGAAAGGTGAACATGGCGCTTTATTATTTCATGAGAACCATGTATTCTTTGCACCGGCTTTGCCGCTTGAAGATGTTTTTGACCCAACCGGTGCCGGAGATGCTTTCGCCGGCGGCTTTATTGGTCATATTGCACGAACAAAAGATATTAGTTTTGAAAATATGAAAACAGCCATCATTGTTGGTTCAGCGATGGCCAGTTTCTGTGTTGAAAAATTTGGACCACAACGGCTTAAAGAAGTCACCCGGCAAGAAATCGACATCAGGTTAGCAGAATTTGTGCAGCTTGTTAATTTTGATATTGACCTGGTTTAATCCTCAGGCAGCAATTTCGTTTTCAGGCTTTATAGCATAATGAATTTTAGATGTTGCTAAGCTGCGATTTTGCCTGCCCTGCAACTTTACAGTGTTATTGCTTTTTCTGAAAAGATAAGAGGTATTAGGCACGGAATCTTTCTTTGCTTCTTCTAACTTTTGCTGTTCACGATTCACATCACGCATTTCATTATTACTGCGACGATTAGCTTTATTCATTTTTCTATTTTGCCTGTTGAGTCTTTTTTGGCTTTTTTCCATTTTGGCATTGGCACGCTTAACTCTCTTTTCCTGCTTAACACGTCTTTGTTCAGCCTTCATCATTTGTTTTTGAGATTTTCTATAATCACTGCTATCCATTTGAGCAAATGAAATAGCGCTTACAAAGCAGGCAAAAATGATGGTAAGCAAATAATGTTTTTTCATGATACTTTTTTTATTGATGTCTTTACAATAGTCGTGCAAACTTTACCCGCAGTTGTATCTTTTCAATAAAAAGTTATCTAATCAATATTGATAGATAATTCTGTCGTTTGTTTTTCGTCTATCACCATTGTTTTTGTCCACTTATCATGCCATGGGTTTGGTGGCGAACCAAATGCACTGAAAGGCTCAAAAGGTACTGCACGGCAAAAAGCCCTGCCAAGAGCAACACCGGCGGACATTTTTGAGCCATCATCTTTTAAAGCTCTTGTCTTTGTGATGAATTTGCCAATTGTTTTCCCGTTAAAAAGTGCTTCCTGCACGAACATTAAGACAACAAAAAACAAAAGCGCAGCAAGCTGAAAGAGTAATTCGTATGTCGAGCCTCTACCTATAAGGCTAAATAACCCTGGAAAGAAAACTAGTCCTCCAATCAGAAAAATATAGAAAAAAATAAGGTCAATAATATAATTAGCAAATCTTTTTCCGGCACTTGCTTTTACATAAGTGGTTTCAAACTCAGTAAGAAGTGATGAATCATTATTTACTATAGGCATGCGAAATGTTAATTGGTTAGTATATTTAAATGTAATAAGAATCATTTAAACAAATTGCTGCGGTTCTCTCAACTCTTTTATATGAAAAAAATTATAACAGTTGCCTGTATTATTTGTACGTTAATATTTACCAGGTGTAACGATGCACCAAAGGTGGAGCAAGCTGAGACACCGCACGAAGACACATTAACGGCCGAACAACTCCATTCATCAAAATATGCCTTATCGTCTTTGACGATTCATGATGGGCTAAAAGTTGAAATGTTGGCCAGCGAACCCATGCTTAAAAATCCTACAAATATTGATGTAGATGATCGTGGCAGAATTTGGGTAACTGAAGCTTATAACTACCGGCCTGCAATCAATAATAATCCAACCAATGCTTTGGGCGA
>JBDSRT010000335.1:0-3102 GCA_039929165.1 Ginsengibacter sp. | reverse complement strand
AAGGTTCCTTCATAAATAAAATCCAGACTTTCCATCACCTTTTTACTGCGGCTGTTCATTGATTCAACCACGGCTTCAAGCCTGTGAAGTTTAAGCGTTTCAAATGCATATTCAATAATATAAGGCAGCACTTCTTTTATAACACCGTTTCCCCAATGTTTGGTTAACAGCCAATAGCCAAGTTCTGCCT
Organism: Ginsengibacter sp.; assembly: GCA_039929165.1. Classification (GTDB taxonomy): domain Bacteria; phylum Bacteroidota; class Bacteroidia; order Chitinophagales; family Chitinophagaceae; genus Ginsengibacter. The sequence goes on along the minus strand of JBDSRT010000335.1, from coordinate 2,912 downwards.
TTTTGTTCTTGATATCAATATTATTAAAGCCGCAGGTACCAATGAGGTCTTCATTGTCTTTATAATTTATTGCCCACCAAATACCCGTTTTTTCTTCAATAGATTTGTTATACCAGTTTATCTGTACGCTTGTTTCTTCAAGTGTTTGATAAGTAACGCCATAATATTTTATAACATCAGGGTGAGATAAACCTTCGAAGACTTTTTGTTGATCGCTTTTTACGATCTGTCTTAAAATAAAGCGTTCTGTTATTAGTTTGGGAAACATCTTAATTGGCTTTGCCGGTAAAGGTTATCCTGTTACCAAAGGGATCAATCACCTGCATGCTTAACAAGCTTTCATCATAAAAGGGAACTTCAATGCCAGGTTTATTGTATTTATAATTCTTTACATTTAGCCTGGCATGATAACCTTTTACATCTTCAAAATCTTCAATTAGTATTCTTGCGCCGGGTGAGCAGTCACCGGAGTGTTCAGATAAATGAAGCACAATATCTCCAAGGGTTACCTGCATATAAACTGGTGAATTAATATCGAAAGTGTGTTCCCAGTCTATTTGAAAGCCAAGCCAGTCAACATAAAATTCGACTGCTTTGTTATAATCAAAAATTCTAAAGATTGGTTTTACTGTTGCCATTGATGATTGTTTTTCAAAAACCACTTAAATCAAATGTATTATGGATTACCAATTAAATCTGCCGTTGTTATTTCATTACTTAATAAATGTTTAAAGATTTCCCAGCGTTTGCCAGGATTCTCTGCATTACCGCCACGAGCTTCTACAAAGCCTTTAACGAGATCCATGCCGTAATTATAGTTAATAACATAAGTTCTGTTATCCTTAATAAAATCAATTGATTTAAGCGCCGTTGCCTTGTTGTATAAACAATAATCAATAAGCCACCGCATCGCTTCTTCTGTTGTCATGCTGCCATTTATAATTCCTCTTGCCACTTCATTTCTTGCATAATTAAGCCCTGATCTTATGGCCAATGCATTAAAAAATAAAGTGATATTAGATGTGTCTAATCCTGCAAGTGGCAATAAAACATTTTTACAAAATTCTATCTTTTCATTTCCGGGAAATGCGACTTCAATGCCGTAATTGGCACTGCCTTCAGCAATTAAGGATTGTGGACTAAACAATGGATAAATTGAAATTTCTACCCAGCCTTTATCAACGTATAAGTTTTTTTCAAGCAGCATATTATAAACGTGATGGCCAGGATAACTCTCGTGGCTTCCTACATCAATAGCCCGATCAATAAATATGTCAAGATCAGTATTGATTTGTATCAGGCTTTTATAATTTCCCTTGTAATAGTTATAACCGCTCCACGATTTGTTGGTCACGAATTCCAAGGCAAAACTTTCCTTAGCAGGCAAGTCGAAATGTTTAAGGGTTCGTTTACGGCACTCAGCTATTGACGCTTTAAAAACTGTATCGAGTTTATTTTTTGGTATAATAAATTTATTGGCAAGTGCCTGAAAACGGTCTGCTACAGGTCCTTTGCCGGGCAACAAAGAATCAAGTGAAGCAATTACTTTTTTAAAATGATCTTCAGAATATACGGGCACCTGCACGCCAAACAAATCTTTGGTTTCTTCGTCAAAGGAAGCCGGTTCGCCTGAAAATATCTTTAGTCGCCTTTCATAGGCTTTTAGCTGAGCCAATAGCCATGTTGCTCTTTGGTTTGCAGAATCAGTATTATTAAGTGATATGATCTTAAGCTGTTGCGATAAAGTATCCACGGCTTTCAAAAGACTATCCTTTGGGAAAACTGTTGCTTTTCCCTGAACAGGTTTCAGAGAATCAGGGCCGTAGTAAGCATCAATAAAAGGAGGATCATACTTACCAATAGCAAGCCCAAGTGTCACATATTGTTTTGCAAGGTTCTCAATGTTTGACTTTGGATTAGACTTATTATCCGCTTGTGAGCATGAGGCTAATACAGTAATTATGAATATTATTAGTGTTGGATGTGCTTTCAAAAAATAAGGAGGGTTGTGCAATCGCATGATGTTAGTTATAAAAGGTTTTAAACTTGTCTATCGCTTCGCTAAAGCACTTTTGCCTAACGTCTTGGCAGCATCAAAAACGCAAACGGAACATTTAAGTCTTTCCTGCAAAACTTTTTTTCCTTATTCCAGCTATTTTCCGTGGAACAATATAGTGTTCTTAAATAGATAGTTTGCAAAAGCAGCGTTGTTGTAAGTAAATGCATATTTGCTTTGATAGGCAAAGGTTTTATCTCTTCGTGAATATCAAGGTCAATATTCTCGGCAGATTATTCCGGTAATCATCATCAAAGTACTCGTTAAGTTTTATCAGGTCCAGGCAGTGCGACTTTGCAGCATTTATAAAATCAGTTATATTATGATTGAAGCATTGCACTATCTGAGTGCCTGTTTTTGTTTCGAATCTTGCTTTGCTGCCGGCATATTGTTTAAAGGGATGAAGCTCCCCGACATAAACAAAGCCACCAGGTTTGATTTTTTGCGATACTTCTGAAAAAATAAAATTAAGATCATCGATATGCTCTAACACAAGACTAAAACCGGCAAGATCATATCTATCATTTATAAAGGTCCAGGGCTTGGTTATGTCAGCCTGTATAAACGTTGCCTTTTCACTTGTAATTTTTGATCGTGCTTTTGCCAGCATTTCCGGCGAAAGATCAAGGGCGAGAACATTTTTATTATTAGAGACAAACCATTCCGTATTCTTACCCGTGCCGCACCCAATTTCTAAAACGCTTTTAAATGCGAGGTTATTTAATTCATTGCGTAGCGCAATCGCCTCGAGGTCACGGGTTTTATTTTTATTGCTATCATATTGAGAAGCCCATGAATTATAGGCCTGCTGTGGTTCCATCGTAAAACAAATGACAAATTAATACGTTCGGTTACC
>JBDSRT010000334.1:0-5250 GCA_039929165.1 Ginsengibacter sp. | reverse complement strand
AATTTTTCATATAACGAAATAATCTCATTGACGGTTTCCTGTATTCTGCCGTGCTGCATTATTTATAAATAGTTGTTATGGGTTCACCAACAGGATGCTCAGCTTTAAAGGTAAAGCCAACAAGTTGTGCAATGGTTGCGGCAATTTGCTTTTGGTATAACTGATTATCAGTTTTTACTTCGCCTGCAGGCTTTGTGTCTGGCCCGATCGCAGCGAGCCATATTTCCCCGGCTTCATCAATCTTTTCTCCATGATGCTGCCAGTTATCTTTTATTTTATCACCACGACCATGATCGCAGGTAACCAGTAAAGTTGTTTTGTTTTTATATTGAGGATCTGATTGCAAATATGTCCATAAGTCACTGATCATGTTGTCTTCTGCATGAGCACTGGCAAGATATTGATCGTATTCGCCTCCATGCGCCAGTTCATCAGTTTCATCAAAGGCAATGTATAAAACTTTGGGCTTATAGGTCTTTAAATATTCTCGGGCAGCCAGGTAAGTAATCACATCTGGCCGTACACCAATCGGCCTTGTGGTCAGGTATTGCAGATCGTTTAGTAACTCAAATTTGTCACCTTTAAAGTTGAAAGAATCCATGTCAGCATTTACATATACACCACTTCGCTTAGCATTAAGTATATACGGAATAACATCCCACGTAGCAAAAGCTGCAACCTTACCTGTGTATCCATTTTGCTTGTTTATATATTCAAGAACATTCGTATTCTTATTAAGATTTTTATCGTTGGAGTTTACGGCAGTGTCAGGATAGCCCGTAAATATTTCATTGTAGCCGGGGTAAGAAAATTTATACTTATTGGCAACATTAATTTTATTGCTAAGATCTCTATTGCCGTACAGTTGACCTTGCGTTTGAATTGTGTTCCATAAAAAAGGAAATAATAACTTTCTTCTCTCAGACAAGTCAGCATTCCAAAATTTTTTACTTGTACCAGCAGAATCTTTTGTAAACTTTTTATCGAGTAACAAAATAGAATCGGCGCCTTTAAATACTTCCTGCCAGCGCATACCATCGAGTGTCACCACAACTACATTTTCTGTTTTTCGCTGCGCCGATGATCTCAAACAAACAAGCAAGAGCAATGTGGCAAAAGCTGCGATATATATCTTCATATAATAACTTTTAAAAAGAGGCGGGTCTTAGAAAAAACCCGCCTTCACACGAGAGAACTGCTATAAGAAAAGAGCTTTTATTTATTTCAATAACCACATCACCCCATTGATATCATCATTTCCACCATATTGCGATTGCAGAGCGCTTTGATAATTTGCAGTGTTGGCTGTTTTTTCCGTACCTGAATATTGAAACCTCGAGGCTATTCTGCCGCTATTACCTGTGCCTGGCCCGGTTGTAAAATCAGGTATACCTGTGCGCCTGTATTGGTAATAACTTTCAAGACCTGAATGACGGAAAAGAGCAAGATATTTTTGATTGAGAATCTGCTCTAAACCTGCGGTATTGTCGCCGGTATATTTTACTAGAGACTGATTATAATACTCGCTAAAATTTACATCAATACTATAAGTGTCGTACGTACCGAGACTTGCACCCGGATGTAAAAAATAAACAGCGAAAGGACCGCTTTGAGGGATATCATAAAATTGCCAGGACGTTGTAATACCAGCTTTATAATAGTCTTCAGCTCCTCCCAAAGTACCGCTAATTAACCAGCCCCTGTTAATAGCTTCCGCTATGTTAAACAACATTTCAGGATAGCCGATCTGTATGCTTGGTTCGCCGGTGTAAGTATCATAATATCTCTTCCGATTCAACAAAGAATATTCTCCGTTATTTGTTTTTATGTACATAGTACCGAGATCTTCACCAGGACTTGCGCCTTTAAAGGCACTGAAGTCTGTGGCAACTTTTCCACCGCCTACCAAAGCAGTTGCTGGTTCAGTGGTTACATATACCCTTGGATCTTTAAGTTTTGTAAGCAAGCCAACATAAGTGTTGGATGAATTATACCGCAATGCATCAAACCCAAAATTGCCAGGGTTGTTCGGATAAAGATTAGTAGGGAAAACATATTTATACTGCAGATTATCATCCATACCTTGCATCAGCGGATAAATAGTTGGATTACCAACAATTTCAGCAAATTGTTGGGGCACTTTAAGTTCAGGGTCGTCTGTTTTCTTACTTAAGTTGATGAGTAATCTGAGCCTGAAAGTATTTACCAGCTTTTGCCATTTTGAAATATTATTACTGTAAAAAATATCGCCTTGCAAATTGTTGTCATTAGCGGCTACAAGGGTTGCTAATTGACTATTGGCACTATCGAGCCATAAGAAAGCCTGTTGAAATACTACCTTTTGCGGATCATACACTGGCGTAAAATTTTGAAGGCCGGCGAGTGCCTGCGTCATTGGTATATCACCAACCTGCAAACTCATCTTTGTAAAGAAATATGCCCGGAAGAATTTACCCAAAGCACTGTATACATTCACTTCAGGAAGACCAGCTGTTTTAGCTTCAGTTTCCATTCTTATTACGTTATTGAGAGTAGAATAAAAGTTGCTGCCTTCTCCAAATTCATACCGGTTGTTACCATAATAATCATAATTGATTACAAAATATTGCGACCACCTTTCATACATAGAAGCTGGCTCATCAATCATGTCATTCAACACACCATTAAGTAATAATGAAGCAGGAACAGCGGTTGGTTTATTTGTATTTTGATAGAGATCATCATAGCTTTTTTTACAGCCTGTAACAAAAGTGAAGGCAAAAATAATGATGAGAATGTTATAGATCGTTTTCATGTTTTATATTTTAAAAAGTCACATTTATATTAAAGCCATAGCGCCTTGTTGTTGGCGACTGCAGCCCTGTGCCGCCTGTCGAAAAATTATATTGATCGAGATCTACATCTTTAAAACGATCATCTTTATAGAAGTACAGCAGGTTACGACCAACCAGTGATAGAGATACTTTTGAAATGAAGCTGTTCTTTAACCACGAGCCAGGCAAATCATAGCCGATGGTAACTTCTCGAAGCTTGGCAAAAGATTTACTCATCAGGTTAGCTTCATTTACGTTATAATATTTACTGATGTAATCCTGAACGTGTGTTACCTGTGTATTCGGTGCAAACTGTAATTCTTTATAGTTGGTTATTTCTCCTGTTTGAGAGTTGAAATCGATTGGCACGTTATTGCTTACTACAACGCCTTCACCAACGTATGAGCCAGGAAAGTCAGGGTCAGTATTGTTTCTAAAATCATCAAGCCTTGCAGCGCCAAAAGCACCTTGCACCGTTTCAATATTTCTGCCACCACGCATGGTTTTGTTATGCATATAATCTGTAGTAACACCGCCTACGCTACCATCAAACTGAAAGCCTATAGAAAATGATTTGTACTGCACCTTATTATAAATGCTCCATTGATAATCTGCATTTAAGTACCCAAGCGACTGGGCAACCGGGTTGGTTAAAGGCTTGCCCGCTGCATCATTTACAATTTGGCCATCCTGTGTTCTTACAAAAGCACTGGTATAAAATTTATCTACACGATCGCCCTTTCTAAAAAAGGTATTATATACATCCTGCCCCGGTGGCAGCTCTTCAAACTTATCCTGGTAAGTGCTCCAGTTTACAAGTGCATCCCAGGTAAAGCCATTTCTATTTTTAATTGGCGTACCGGACAACGATACTTCGTAACCGGTCTTTTTTGTTTTTAACGCATTTAAAAAGTAATAGCTATAGCCTGTTGCAGTTGAGATAGGATTCTGTAAAATCCTTGGACCATCAACATATTGAAAAGCTGTAGCACTTAAGCCCAACCTGTTCCTCAGGAACTTGATATCAAAGCCTTCTTCATAGTTCACACGGTTAAATGTTTTAATATTTGGATCATAAATATTACTTGTGTAGTACGCAGCCGTCTGGTTGTTGTAGGGCTTAGAGGTAGAGTAAGCGGCCTGTAACGAATAATCCGGCCCGCCATAAGGTGATTCATAATTATTGCCATAATCAAGCGGATAATCAAAAAGAGAATTACCTGATGGTGTATTACCAAAGGCACTTATAGTCGAGAACGGTGCCAAACCGATAGTTGACGAAGTGGCATCGCCATGAACGGTTGCATAAGAACCCCGAAGCTTAAGGAAAGAAATAACTTCCGGCAATTTGATGTAATCAGACACAACTGTTGCAACAGATACGCCGGGATAGAAATAAGAGTTGTTGCCGGTTGGCAAAGCTGATGACTTATCAACGCGGCCTGTTGTTGATAGAGTTAAAAATTTGCCGAAAGAAGCATCTATAGAATAGTAAGCGCTTAACACTCTCATGTCAGATGAGAAGCTGTTAGCTTGTACCGGGTTTTTTGAATTGCTGAAGCTGTAAACATTCGGCACATTCAAATAATCTGTTGAGGTAAAATTTGAATTATAACTGAACGACCTGATGTTACCCCCAACAAGACCTGATAATTCAATAAAGTTTTTAATGCGGTAATTGTAGTTCAGCAATAATTCCGAATTATTTTCAAAAAGGTTTCTCCTGTCCTCCCTGTAGTCACCCAAACCTTGCTCCCTGCTATATGGATGCGCTGAGAAAGGCATCTTTTCTGTTCTCAATATATCATAAGTAGTAACCTGGGTGCGGCCTGTTACATTCAGATTATTATTCAATTTATAATTAGCAGATATATAACCATAGATATCAGTTTTATAATGGCCACGTAGCCACTCCTTCACAGTAAACCAGGGATTATGATAACGCTGATATTCTGCAAACACTGATTGTGTGCCTACTTTGCCGGGTTGCCATATACCTCTTATGTCTGGTGCATCTACATCCCAGTCTGCGCCGGTCCAAACTGCTACATTATATAGTAAGCTGTTAGGCCCATAATTAACATCAGGAAAATTGGGTGTGTACTGGCGGTTGAAATTCATATTCGCCTCTATTTTTAACCGGGATGTAGGATTGAATGAACCGTAAATATTAAAGTTGGTAATATTAAGTTTTGTGTTCGGTACAATGCTGTTCTGCAGGGAATGTGATAGAGAAAATCGCAGATTGTAATTATCGCCAGCCGCGTTAAGTGCAATGTTATTGGTGGTTTGAAAACCGGGTCTTAAAAATCTTTGCAGATTATTTTTACCACGGGCTATCCAGGGAGTACCCTGTCTCTCGCCGGTCACCGGATCAACAGGACTATCATATTGAGCTATAAGTTGACCTTCGAACCTTGGACCCCAAACATCATAG
>JBDSRT010000333.1:0-12777 GCA_039929165.1 Ginsengibacter sp. | reverse complement strand
TTAGATTTTTTATGGTGATTTGTGTGTTTGCCCTATGCCAGGCAACCTGTAAAAAAACGACAAACTGCGTAGGCAAACCTCTTGGAAACTGTATGTGCACTATGGAGTATGCACCGGTATGCGGCTGCGATGGAAAGCAGTACAGTAATGCCTGTGTGGCCAAATGCGCCGGCGTTAAAACCTGGACGAAAGGTGAATGTGGTAATTAATATATTTTGCCGGCAAGATCTCTTTTAACGTGATCAAACCATTCATCTTTTAAAATGCTTAAGATAATAGAATCTCTGCGCCGGTCTTGAAACGGCAGACTGACACAACTTCTAAGAATGCCTTCAACAGTACAACCTATTGCCTGCATGGCTTTTATTGATGGTTCGTTTTGTGCATCAGCTCTAAATTCAACTCTCTCTATTCCCCACTTTTCAAAAGCAAATTCTAATAAAAGCCATTTACAAATTCTATTTAAACCGGTTCTTTGAAAGGCTTTGCCATACCATGTATAACCCAATTGAGTAGAATTATTTTCAAGCTGAATATCGTAGAACCTTGTGCAGCCGGCATAACTGTTCGTCACTTTATCAATCACTACAAAAGCATACTCTTTACCAACATCCTTCTGCTTTATGTAATCAGCAATATATTTTTTCATGTTCTCTTCGCTACCTCCGGGAGAAAAAATTGAATACTTAAAGATGTCCGCTTCGTTAAGTGAAAAAAACAGGAAGTTTTCCAGGTCTTTTTCTTCAAGTGGACGAAGCAATACTTTGTCATTTTGCAGAACAATGTTTTCCCGGGTAATATCAAAAGAAGGATTAATCAAACGAGACCAAATTGTTTTAAATGATGCAAAGCATGTTTATAAAGCAGCTGAACATTTTCATTAAATGTCAGCTCACCAAAGAATGGATTACCTGTTTGCAGGTTAGGTTGTTGCTCAAAAGTGTCGAAAAAATAATCTAATTCTTTTTGAAGTTTATTAATGGCTGAGGCAATATCGGGCTGCTTTAGAGGCGCACCATCTTCGCTCATTAACGGATTTTTTGTATTAGGAGAAAAAGGCGATTCGGACATGAGGAAGGCTCGGAACTTTGCTAACCTCTCACCTTCATTAATTACAGGTAATCTTAATTTTCCACTTGCATTTTTTACAGCATCTACAAAGTGCTCGATCATTTGCTGCAAGGACATTACGCCCCACTGCTTCGGCGTATCAGCATTTGCTGCTTTTAATTTTTGTATAAATTCTTTTTTTAAAAAGGCAATCTTATCCGTTTGCATTGGCAGCTTTAGGTTTGACTTATAATTCTTTTTTCTATCTCTTTAACCAGCGAGGCAAAAATTTCTTCAACATTGCCAATGCCGTTTACTTTTACAACCTTGCCTGTTTTTTTATAATGTTCTGCCACCGGCGATGTTTTGCGATGATATTCCAGAATGCGCTCTCTTATCACTGTATCATTAATATCATCATGCCGGCCACTTGTTTCGCCACGTTTTAAAAGTCTTGTTACAAGCTCATCTTCGCTAACATCCAGAGCGAGCATTATAGCTACGCTGGTTTTTTTAAGCTGTAATAACTTATCAAGCGCTTCTGCCTGCGCAGACGTACGGGGGAAACCATCAAATAAAAATCCTTTGCTTTTTGGATTGTTTTCGAGAGCAGAACTGATCATACCAATCACAACTTCATCAGGTACAAGATGCCCTTTGTCCATCAGGCTTTTTGCTTCCATGCCCAATGGCGTTTTCGCTGCAATTTCACTTCTTAAAAGATCGCCGGTTGATAAATGGTTAAGATGATATCTTGATATTAATTTTTCTGATTGCGTTCCTTTTCCGCTGCCCGGCGGGCCGAATAAAATAAGATTGAACATAGTTTGGTAGCGCCTAAGTGAATATCAAATATAATGGATGAAGCTCAGAATTCATGATAGCTTCAGAGGTGCCCCAAGTATTGCTAAATACTGAAAACTCTATAGTTTATAAAAATTATACTTGGTAGCAGCAAATCTATCTATTAAAAACTTCGTCTTGAAGGTTTGGCGAATAATTCAAAAGATGTTGGCCTTGTGCCAGTTCAGCCGCAATCAATTTTTGAGTATCACGAAATGCGGCTGCGTAATCTTCGTTAAGTACACGATCAAGTGATGTATCAGTGTTTGTGTAATTATCCCATAAGCCGGAGCGATGCCAGTCCCTGTCTTCAAAGTCCCAGTCTGGCCGGTCTATAATTGGATAGATACAAACACCCCATAAAGGCAAACCTAATCTTATACTATCAATGCACTCGTCTCCAATGTACTTAATCCAAGCTGGCCGATCCTCGCCGGGATGACTGGTTTCTGAAATTATTAATGGCTTCTGGTACCTGTTAAAAACATTTACCAACATTTGACTTAGTGGCTGCCACCTGGTATCGTTCTTAACCCAATCTAAATAGTTGTGATAGCCTAATACCCAACGGTTGTTGTAATAAAAATTTACACCAATCATATCCAAACAATTATCGTTTCCTCCAAGTTCAGGACAAAAGTTACCGCATAAAATATCAGTACATTGATATTGATAACTTTCTTCAAGCAATGCCTGTTGAACTTCCTGTTCCGTTGGTTCAAGTGGCGGCACTATTTGTACAATAGGTTCAGTAGATAATATTTTGATGTCCGGATCTATAGCTTTCATGGCATGCACACCTTCAATATATGCTCTCATTAAAGCATATTTCACATCCCAGCCTTTGTTGGTACAATATGGCGTTGTACCAACAGCATCGCCGCCAAGCCATGATAAAAAACTTACCTCATTTATTGGCGTAATAATAAGTTGATCGTCTGGATAAAGCTCTTTAGCTAAAAGCACAAAACTTTTGCACAATTCGGCAAAGCGATTTGCAAATTTGGGATGAAACGGAAAAAGGTCATCTGCAAAACCAAAATGACAAATGTCCCACACCTGCTGAATACCATAGATTTTTGCAGCATGCATCATTTTTATTACGACTGACCAATCATATGAATATGGCTTACGTTCTACCTTACTCCACCTTATGCCTTCCCGAACAGTTTGTATACCGAACATCGCTAGGTTCTTATAATCTTTGTCGATCATTTGAATGTGACCAGTCCTTCTTAAGAGATCTACTCTATTGCCGAAGGCATTTAGGTGATCCGCACATTCAAAACCGCCTATCCAAAAAGACTTAAACGGGCTATGAAGCTTTTGATACATCTTGGAAATTTTCTTGAAAAATATAACCTCTTTAGGTTATCATTGAACACTGTCAAAGGTGTTGCCTTGAGCAAGATCACCCGTATCCCATCCTTTTTTAAACCAATATACCCTTTGCGCAGAAGTGCCATGCGTAAAAGCATCAGGTGTTACATGACCCTGGGATTGCTGCTGCAGCCTATCGTCGCCTATCGCATTTGCTGCATTCAAAGCTTCTTCAATATCTTTCTCCTGCAGAACACTTTTCATTTTTTGTTCATAGTGAGCCCAAACACCAGCGTAAAAATCGGCCTGTAGTTCAAGCGCTACCGAATACTTATTATATTCTCCTTCGCTAACCTGTTGCCTGATACGCTCCATTTTTTGTGATGTACCTTGTAAAAACTGGATGTGATGCCCTACTTCATGAGCTACAACATAAGCCAATGCAAATTGACCCGGTGCTCCAAACCTGTTTTCGAGATCTTCTGCAAAGGCTAGATCAATATAAACATCATTATCAGCCGGGCAATAAAACGGGCCCGAAGCTGATGAAGCATTACCACAGCCTGATTGAGTATAATTTCTGAAAAGTACTAGTGTTGGCTTTTGATATTGCTTGCCTTGCTGTTGAAAAATTTTATCCCAAACATCTTCTGTATCGGCTAGAACAACTTTTACAAATGATGCTCTTTCGTCGTCTTTAGCTTTTTGCTCTTCAGAAAGTTCAGTTTGTTGTCCGCCTTGCGGAAGGATTTGAGTCAGATCGCCCATATCTCCGCCCCCCAAGAGGAACTGCGCAATAAGGAAAATAACGCCAACTATGCCACCGCCAGCTGCTATTTGTCCGCCGCTTACGCCTCTGCGGTCGTCTACATTACTACTTTCCCTCCTGCCTAGCCATTGCATAGTTAATTATTTAAGGGTAAAAATACCAGAACCCATAGAAAAAACAGTGCCATTACTTCTTTGCCATGGCTTCAGCGTTTAGCATAACCCCACAACCCCGGTATGCAGTGCCTTTATATCGCACCACTACCTTTTGTTGATACAGAAAATCGCTCATGCCGTCGCTGCAGTATTGTGGAAGAATGGTTACACTCCAGGCGACGTTATCGCTCATTAAAGAATAATACGTGCTGTCATTTTTTACAAAGGGCTTTTCAACAGGAACTATTAGTGGTTTTTTCCAATCAGCCAGTTTAAACAGAATCATCTTTTCATTATCTATTTCCAGGCTCCAGAAAGGCTCGTTTCCTACACCAACGAAATCAATACCCTGGTTTTTCTTTTGATCCCATGAATTATTTGCTGTTGCCAGGCTACGTTTTGTAAGAATGTATTTTGAAGAATCGCCAATTCTGTTACCATTTGATTCAACATTAATAAGCGTATCCTTACCATACTTGAACTTCAGCTCCGGCTTTCCGTTAGCATAAAGCACAATCCTGTTTTCTTTACGTTCCCATTTGCCTTTTGCCCGATAAGGCCGGGCAGATGATCCCCAAGGCATTTCCTCACGGGAATAGGTTTTATCAGCTGAAAAAATTATAGTGTTTTGTATGCCTTCGCAATCTTTACACGGAAACATACCCTGGTAAGCACCGTTTGGCAGGCTATCAGCAAAGGTTTGCGCCATTGTTGAATCTTTAATAAATACAACCGTATCCTGCACTCTGGTGGTGTCAGACACATAAATTGTTTCTTCTTTTTGCTTAACCGGCTCGGTACAACTATAAAAAATAATGATCGAACAAAGTATGGTAAACCCTTTTTTCATATTCTTCTTTTAGTGAAAATTAAAAGTTTTTTTCTACAGGTTAAGCTTTTATCTCTTTAGTAAGTCAATACACAATATTTAAATACATAAAACGATTTAAGTATTGAACGCTTGTTTTGACAGCGTGAGATAATATATCTAAATATTATCTTTGTTCGCAAACAAAACGCCTTGCATTAGCTAGCCCGTTTTTTTCCGGGATTGACTATGAAAACTCAATGGCTTTTACAAGGAACCTAACCACCCTGCAGACTAATCACCAGCAGGGTTTTTTATGCCAAATTTTAAAGTTTTATTGCTAATTTATTTAGTGTTAATAAGTTAATCGCATTTATCTTTGGCGAGATAATTACTTTACACCAATTAAATTTTAATACGCTTTTTATATGAGCAACGCAGATAAACTTAAAGCTCTCAAACTCACCATAGATAAGATTGATAAAGATTTCGGCAAGGGTAGTGTAATGATGATGAATGAAAGATCGCAGGAACCGCAGGAAGTTATCTCTACGGGTTCTATTGGCCTTGATGTAGCGTTGGGCATCGGAGGATTACCAAAAGGCCGTGTGGTAGAAATTTATGGTCCTGAATCTTCCGGTAAAACTACTCTGGCTATTCACGTAATTGCAGAGGCTCAAAAGAAAGGCGGCATGTGTGCTATAATTGATGCTGAGCATGCGTTTGATAGCCTTTACGCAAGAAAGCTTGGTGTAGATGTAGATAACCTTCTTATTTCTCAGCCTGACTACGGAGAGCAAGGTCTTGAAATTGCAGATAGATTGATTCTATCCGGTGCTCTTGACGTTGTAGTTATAGATTCTGTAGCGGCACTTGTACCAAAAGGCGAATTGGAAGGTGAAATGGGCGATAGCAAAATGGGGCTACAAGCCCGGCTTATGAGCCAGGCTTTACGTAAGCTGACCGCAACTATCAGTAAAACCAATAGCTGCTGCATTTTTATTAACCAGCTTAGAGAAAAAATCGGTGTAATGTTCGGCAATCCTGAAACTACTACGGGTGGAAATGCTTTAAAATTTTATGCTTCTGTCCGGTTAGATATTCGGCGTATGGCGCAAATAAAAGATGGCGATGAAGCCATTGGTAACAGGGTGAAAGTAAAAGTGGTAAAAAATAAAGTTGCGCCACCGTTTCGCCAGGCTGAGTTTGACATTATTTATGGTCAGGGCATATCAAAAAGAGGAGAGATAATAGATATGGGGGTTGAGATGGGTATTATACAGAAAAGCGGTAGCTGGTTTAGTTATGATACAACAAAGTTAGGGCAGGGCAGAGATGCTGTAAAGCAATTGCTTGAAGACAATCCTGATTTAGCGAATGAATTAGAAGCTAAAATAAGAGCTAAAATTCTTGAACTTGCAGGAAGCTGATTTCTGTGAAAAACTAAACTTTTTTAGTTGTATACTATAATGTTGCCTGAAATATCTTTATTATCACTGCTGATTATATTACTGACTCCATTGCTGTAAAACCTTTTTTTGATTGTTTGGGGAAGCGTTGAAAGTATTTGAATTATATTTTCATAACTCATTACACCTTCGCAAAGGATCACTTCGTTTGCCTTGTAATTTTTTAAAATCAAATTCAGGTCATCAATCTTGCCGATGTTCGGTAAGTCATCTAAGCTTTGAGGTGTGACTCTCCCGAGTATATTAGCTTTGATCTCAGCTGACTTTATAATTGATAAAACGCTGTCACATTCATCAGAAGACCCAATTACTACTAGATTACCAGGAGCAGTTTCTTCAGGCTCGGCTAATGGCTTTTTTCGGTTTACTCCAAATTTTACAGTTGCTGCTTTTATTATTATAATTATATCTATAAGCTTCGTGTACCATTTAGCTTTGAAGCCGCTGTAGTGCTTATGTACAAAAATAATCATAGCTCCATAGAAGTGCTTAACGTAAGATTCTGACCTTTTTTGTGTGCTTTCACCTTTAAAATGAATTATAGCGGGATTTGATAAATAATGATTTTTAAAGCCTGCCTGGTGTATGCGAAAACTTAGATCAATATCTTCCCCATACATAAAAAAAGCTTCATCAAAGCTGCCCGTTGTATCAAGCACCTCTTTTTTTACCAGCATAAAAGCACCTGCCAATACATCCACAACATGATCTTTATTTTCATCAAGGTGGCCTAAATAATACTTTGAAAATGTTTGAGAGTGAGGAAATAAGTTACTCAAGCCACTAAGTTTAAAAAATGAGGTTGCGGGAGAAGGGAACCCTCTTTTACTTTCTTTTAAAAAGGCACCTGAGCCATCAAGCATTTTTACGCCTAAAGCGCCCGCACCTGCTGTACGCTCAAAAAAATCTAAACACGCTGTTATTGTATGTTCGCCGACAATCACATCCGGGTTAATAAAGAGTACATATTTTCCTGAAGCTCTTTCTAACGCCAGATTATTAGCTTTTGCAAAACCATGATTTTCTTTGCTCCAGATGAAAATAACGTTCGGGAATTTTCCCTGGAAATAATGTTTGCTGCCATCAGTGGAATTATTGTCAACAACGAATATTTCTGTAGTTATGTTAGTGGTTGCCTTTACTAAAGATGACAAACAATGCTCTAAAAAAAACTTCACATTATAATTTGCTATGATTATAGAGCAATCCAGGTTGATTAAAATTTAGAGTATGGCGAATTTAATCGCATCCTTCAAATTTCTAAGCAGGAATACCTGCATAATTGACTGAAGGCTGATTGATTATATTTGCACCATGTTGAAATCTACATTAATTAAAGCTACTGAAGCCGGCGCAAGAGAATTACAACGGTTTTTCCAGGGCACTTTCAAAATATCTAATAAAGAAGGTATTAATAACCTGGTAACCGAAGCTGATCATGCGGCCGAAAAGGCTATTATAGAAGTGATCAAAGAAAGTTTTCCTGATCATGACATATTAAGCGAAGAGGCCGGTGAAGTTTTTGCTGACGTAAATCTAAATAAAAAAACAGACTATAAATGGATCATAGATCCGATAGATGGTACCGTAAATTTTGCTAACGGTATACCAATTTGCTGTGTAAGTGTTGCCCTTGAACTTAACGGTGTTATGATTCTAGGCGCCGTGTATAATCCAAACCTTAACGAATTTTTCCTGGCTGAAAAAGGAAAAGGCGCTACGCTTAACGGCAATACCATAAGCGTGAGCAGTAAAACAGAGGTTATCAAAAGTTGCCTGGTGACAGGCTTTCCTTATACTTATTTAAAACAACCAAACGGCCCGATACAGGTGTTTGAAAAATTAATCACGCAAGGTATTCCCATAAGAAGATTAGGCAGTGCTGCTATTGATCTTTGTTGGGTTGCGGCCGGCCGGTTTGATGGTTTTTATGAACATAAGCTGCAGGCCTGGGATAGTGCAGCGGGCTTTTTAATTGTGCAGGAAGCCGGTGGAAAAGTAACTGACTTTAAGGGACAAGATTATTCACCATATCAACCCCACATAGTTGCCACCAATGGCAAGATTCATGATGAACTATTACAGTATGTCACTGGTGAACGCTGACAACTTTATAATTTTTAGTAATGGCAGAACGCATTGAAATAGCAACGCTTGGTGAATTTGGCTTGATAGATCATCTCACCGAAAATAATGAGATAAAAAAAGCCTCTACTTTACTTGGAGTGGGTGATGATGCCGGCGTGTTTGATCATTTTGGTAAGCAATCAGTTATCACAACTGATATGCTTGTTGAAAATATTCATTTCGATTTGATGTATACCCCGCTTAAACACCTTGGTTATAAAAGCGTAGTGGTGAATTTAAGCGATGTGTATGCTATGAATGCAACGCCTACTCACATCACTATGAGTATTGCGCTAAGCAACCGGGTTAGCCTGGAAGCGATTGATGAATTTTATGAAGGCGTCTATGCTGCTTGTGATAAATACGATGTTGATTTAATTGGTGGCGATACTACAACGTCCCAAAAAGGTTTTATTATTTCTGTAACTGCAATTGGTGAAGTTGATCCGGATAAATATGTGCGGCGAAGCGGAGCTTTGAAAGGTGACCTGATCTGTATAAGTGGTGATCTTGGTGCAGCTTTTCTGGGTCTAACATTATTGGAAAGAGAAAAGAAAGTTTTTCTTGAGACGACAGGCGTACAACCTGACCTTGAAAACCAGGATTATATTGTTGGTCGTTTATTAAAGCCGGAAGCAAGAAGAGATATCATTGAATTCTTTTCTGCTGCTGACCTTATGCCTACAGCGATGATTGATGTAAGTGATGGCTTAAGCAGTGAAGTGCTACATATTTGTAAGCAAAGCAAAGTTGGCTGCGTTATTTATGAAGAAAAAATTCCTATGCATGACCGGGCAAGACAATATGCTTATAAAATAGAATTGGACCCAACAGCCTGTGCACTGAGCGGCGGAGAGGATTATGAGTTGTTGTTTACTGTTACGCAGGCGGATTATGATAAAGTAGTCACCAATGATCAAATTAGTATTATTGGTTATATAACCGAAGAAACTGAAGGCACGAATTTAATTACCAAAGGTGGGGTTACGCATAAGTTAACTGCCCAAGGCTGGAACCCATTATCCGCTTAATTCTTTTAGATGAATAATTTTTTTATAGCCATTATTTTAGCCGCAACCATAAACACCTGTGGTAAAAACAGTAATTGCGAAAATGCAACAGTTGGCTGGCATGGCGATCCGGCAGCAGATGGCATGGGCTGGGTTCTGGAGTTAGGACAAGATAAATTTGAAGTGCCGGAAAATCTACCCGATAGCTTTAGGGTTGCAGATACTAAAGTAAAAGTTTGTTTTACAGTAACCGATAAAAAAGTTGAATGTCGCTGCGCAACACCACGTTTCCTTGTTAATATTTCGTCAATTACCCGGCGGTAGTTTCAATTCTTGACGTGCTAAAAGCCATCCCTCATTTTCCATTAGTTCTCTTGCTTTTTGTATATGGTTGTACTGTTTCTAAACCATATTCTCCCCAAAAAAAATATTCAAAAGAAACACTGCAACAGGATTTTTCTTTACTGAGGACCATTCTTGAGAAGAAACATCCCTCTCTGTATTGGTATACGCCAAAAGATAGTATGGATCATTTTTTTAATGAAAAGTATAAGTCTATTAATGATTCAATGACTGAGCTACAGTTTGCCTGGAAAGTTATTGCGCCTTTGCTAAGTAAAATAAAATGCGGCCATACCACTTTCAGCATGAGCAAAGGCTGGCAACATTACATTCAAAACAAACGCATTCCATCTTTCCCCGTATATGTTAGAGTCTGGCCAGACACAATGGTGGTCATGTTTAATCTCAATAAAACAGATACCTTAAAAAAGGGCACTGTAATTACAGCAATCAATGGTGTAAAAATCCCAGATCTTTTTAAACAAATGTTTCCTTATATGGCGCAGGATGGCTATGCAGAATCAGTGAACTACACCAGGCTAAGTCTAAGTTTCCCCTACTTCCATCGAAATATTTTAGGCCTGTATAAAAAATATTCTGTTGACTATATTGATAGCTTAGGCAATAATAAAAAGACTGTGTTACCTTATTTTAACCCGGTACCAGATTCATTAAAACACCTTAAAAGTGAGCCTAAACAACCAAAAATTAAAATTACAAGACGCAACCGTTTATCACGTATCAGATCTTTGCAGATTGATACGTTTTCGTCAACTGCAACAATGAAGATCAGCAGTTTCTCCAAAGGCCATCTGCCTAACTTTTTTAAAAGTTCATTTAAAAAGATAAGGCGGGCAGATATAAAAAATGTTGTTATTGATATCCGGAATAACGGTGGTGGCGACATTAACAATTTTGTGTCACTGGCCAGGTATATCCGCAATACAGATTTCAAGGTGGCAGATACGGCCGTCGCTCTTGCAAAAAATTTCCGGCCATATAATAAATATATCAAAGCAAACTTTTTCGACAGGCCTGGTCTATTTTTCCTAACCAGGAAAGGCAAGGATAATCGCTATCACTTTGGATTTTGGGAGGATAAAACTTTTAAGCCACGCCACAAAAATCATTTCAACGGTGATACCTATGTGCTTACAAACGGACTCACTTTTAGCGCTTCTTCCTTATTCTGTAACAGCGTAAAAGATCAGGGTGGTGTAACACTTGTTGGCGAAGAAACCGGCGGTGGATGGCATGGCAATTCAGGGATTGTTATTCCTGACATTGTGTTACCTCTGACAAAACTTAGAGTACGGCTTCCTTTTTTTAAATTAGTTCAATATAATCATGTCCCTAAAAACGGCAGCGGTGTGCAGCCAGACATTGAAGTTCAGCCAACAGTAAGTGATGTGATCAATAACGTGGATAGGAAGATGGAACTTGTGAAAGAACTTATTAAACAAAAAACCAAATAATTTTAGCCGGTTGTATTAATCACATCAAGATTATTATCCAGAAACACGAAGCTTTCTTCATAACCCTTATGAATCATACCAACACGGTTATTGATACCTATTGCTTTTGCCGGATATAAACTTGCCATTCGCAGCGCTTCATTTAAGTTAATACCAACCTTATCTATACAGTTTTTTACAGATTGGATCATGCTGATTGCTGAACCACTTAGAATGCCATTTGATGTGTACTTGTCACCATCAAGAGTGTGTTGGTAATAGCCAATGTTTGTTTCAGTAACGGCATCAGTAATAAGAAATAATCTTTGTTGCAGTATCTTTTTGGCAATACTGATCATCTCAAAATTTACATGATAGCCATCTGCTATGATACTGACCATAACAGAATCATGCTGAAAAATTGCGCCGGGCAACCCTGGACTGCGATGTTGAATTGGACTCATTGCATTAAAAAGGTGCGTTGCCAAATCTATTCCGTCGTCAAAGCCCTGTAAACCTTCACTATATGTTGCATTACTATGACCTGCAGATATTAACACGCCGTGAGATTGAACAAGTTTGATAACCTCTGTACTACAAACCTCAGGCGCAAGCGTTATTATTCTTATTACATTCTTTCCATAATCAAGCAACTGTTTTACCTGCTCAGGCCTTGGAGAATGAATAAACTCCTCTATGTGAGCTCCCTTCTTTGCCTTATTAATCCACGGACCTTCTACATGTAAGCCTAAAACGCCTTGTCCGCCGTCTGCCCAATAATCTCTTATGGCATCTATGCATTTAAAAATATTGTCATAGCTGTTGGTTGCTACGCAAGGCATTACGAAACGAGTGCCGCCGGAAAGACAGTATTCATAAAGATCCTGCAGCGACTGCTTTTCAGGAAAAGCCGCCAACAACCTTTTTTTGGCACCATAAATTTGCAGATCAACAAAAGCCGGTGCAATCAAATGAGCATGGGCTGTAATGGTTACATTGCGTGGTAACGAGATTATAGGAAGAACTTTTTCAACAATGCCTTCTTCAACAATTATGGCGTGGTCTGGAAGCCGTTTGTCGCCGTTGAACACTTCTTCTGCTGTATAAACCTTTTGCATAACGTTAAAAAAAAAATTGATCTGCGTCTTTCCAAAAAGGAAATTTTTGCCTTACCTGTTTAAGATGATCCCGGTCAAAAGTATATGTAAAAATATCTTCCTGGTCCGCCGCTTCATAAATAATTTCGCCCAGCGGATCTATGATCGTACTGCCGCCATCATACTTATGACTATTACCATCCTCGCCAACAATATTTAACCCGATAACGAAGCACTGATTTTCTATTGCTCTTGCTTTAAGTAACGTTTTCCACGCCATTGCTCTTACAGCTGGCCAATTAGCTACATACATAAGAATATCATATTCAAATG
>JBDSRT010000332.1:0-3311 GCA_039929165.1 Ginsengibacter sp. | reverse complement strand
TTTCCAATAATATCTACTGGCCCAAAATATTCGCTGCATACATAGTTATTAATATGTTTCAGCCCTTCATGCAATGCACCGTTTGATTCAACATTATAAATATCAATCTTAATATTGTTGGGTATTTTACGAAGACAATTGAAGCTTCTGATCTTTGATTTCTGTTTTATGAATTGTAATAAAATTTTAGCCAGATGTCTTTTCCTGGTATTGGAGCTACAACGTTCGCAAATACCATCTTCCCTTAAATTTCCGGATAGAATTAATATTTTTTTGAAACCGCCGCAAATAGAACAGAAAATGTATGTATAGCCTTTTTTTGAAAAAAAATCTTCAAGTGACTGTAATAATCCGTTCTTCATCATTTAAAGTTAATTTTTCAAAATGTATATATTCTACATTCATATTTAATTAATGTGATCTTGTTGATATCTGGGAAATTAACGTGTTTAATATTAATGAATGGAACAAAAGGAATTGAACATCATTCAAAAATGGGTTCTAAAATATACTGATCGCCCTGCTTATATTAATTATAAAGCTGCAAAAGAAAATATTAGGCTTACAAAAGATTTTGAGGATGCCGCAAAAAATTTAGATCAGGCATTTCTAAAACATTCATATAAACAGTTAACCACTTTTAAGCATAGCGGAAATTGCGGTGATATAATCTATTCGTTGCCTACAGTTTGGGAGCTAGCAAAAAAAGGCAAGGCTGAATTTTTTCTGCAGACGGATCAGCGTGGCAGATATAATAACTATCACCCATTGGGGAATGTAATGTTAAATGAACAAATGGTCAGGATGCTGAGGCCGCTTTTACTTTATCAGCCCTTATGTGAACGATGCGACATATTCCACAGTAATGAAGTAGACTATGATTTGGATGCCTTTAGAAAATTGATTCAGTTCCAGGATCGAGGCAATGTACCGAGATGGTACTTCTATGTATATGCTGTATATCCGTCCTTGTGTGATCCATGGCTGATTGCACCACAAGATCTTTCGATGAAAAATGTTATTGTGGTTGCCAGAAGTCATCGCTATAGAAATCCTCATATCACTTATGCTTTTTTGCAAAAGTATCCACAGGTATTTTTTGTAGGTGTAGAAGAAGAGTTTTTAGACATGAAAGCAAGCATTCCCAACCTGGAATATAGGCCCGTAAATGATTTCCTGGAATTGGCCACGCTAATAAATAGCTGTAAGCTCTTTATTGGCAATCAATCTTTTCCTTTTGCAATTGCTGAAGCACTAAAAGTAAACCGCTTATTAGAAGTGTATTATAATTCTCCTAATATAAATGTTGAAGGCAAAGGCGCTCACGACTTTTTATATCAACCACAATTTGAAAAAACCGTTGAAGATCTGATGTCAATCTAAATAAGCCAGCATTGTCAGCCAAACTTGCTTCCGAAATACATCTATTATAAAGTCTTAAAGACTGAAAGTCTAAGTCTTGTATACTGTTGTAGCAGACAGGGATACACGTTATAGATAATATTTGTAGTCAACAAAATCACAGCCCACCAATACTGGTTATTTTTTAAAGCGTAAAAAAATAAGGCGGCAAAAAACAACAGTAAAATCAAATGGAATTTTTCAAACATATAGGTTTGCTGTAACAACTTGCTTCTCGATTCTTTTGTAGCAGCAACAATTTTATAACCGGGATATCTCTTCTTTATAAAGACATTAACCAAAGCACCGTTCTGTGTGAACCGGCTTATAAATTCGACACCAACTTTTTTATAAGCTTTGCGGCTTTTGAAAAGTTGGATTTTATAAAGAATAGAAACTGGTATAAAGGCTGCTACAAGGCTTATGGCACCTATAATAATTAGGAACTTTGAGTTGATGTATTTGTAACAAAATACAGATGCCGGCAACAGGTTCAACAAAGACCAAAATAAATTAACTAGCATGTTTACCGCTAACGCAAATTGATTGCCTCTATTTGCCCGTTTTTTCACTTAATAAAAGCTTTGGTTAGGCAAAATTCTCAACGGAATCTTGCATTATAAAGTATTGAGACGCCAGCGGAACTTACATGTTTGATTATCTTGTTGAAAATTTATAAGAAGTTACCTGGTGAAAAGTTTCACCTGGTTTTAAAATCGTGTTAGGAAAAGCAGGCTGGTTGGGAGAATCAGGGAAATGTTGCGTTTCAAGACAAAGGCCCGCATTTTTTACATATTTCGTATTACCTGTGTTTGTCAAAGAACCATCAAGAAAATTGCCTGTATAAAATTGTAGTCCCGGTTGCGTTGTAAAAACTTCCATTTGCCTGCCGCTTGCTGCATGATATAACTCTGCCACCTTTCTCAATTGATCTGACTTGTTGTTCAACACCCAGTTATGATCATAGCCGCCATCAACTTTGCTAATGTCTTTTCCTATATTTTTTTCAGATGTGAAATCCATTGGCCCACCTTTTATAGAAATTACTCTGCCTGTTGGCACAAGATTTTTATCTACTTCAGTTATACTGTCTGCCTCAATCATAATGTTGTGTGCAAGAATTGTCGAATCCCTTCCTGCCGATAAATTGAAGTAAGCATGGTTGGTTAGGTTTACCGGCGTTGGTTTATCGGTTGTTGCTCTGTAATCAATTTTTACTTCGTTATCTGCTGTTACGGAATACGTAACATTGGCCGTAACAGTTCCGGGATAACCTTCTTCTCCATCTACGCTTGTGTAACTAAACTGCAAACTGCTGTCATTTAGTTTTTTAGCTTTCCAAATATTTTTATCAAACCCCTTAATTCCACCATGGAGCGAATTGCCATTATTATTAGCCGCAAGTTTATAGTCTTTCCCTTCAAGTCTAAATTTTGCTTTGCCAATCCGGTTAGCATACCGCCCAACAACAGCACCAAAATAAGGATTACCTTTTTGAAGATAGCCATCCAGGTTATCAAAATGCAGTAATACGTTTGCCAGGTTTCCCTGCTTATCTTTCGACTGAATACCTGTTAACGTAGCACCATAATTTATAACACTTATATTAAACCCTGCAGCGTTGGAAATTGTGTATTCAACAATATCCAGGCTATCTATAGAACCATATTTTTTTTCAATTATAGGGTTAGCCATTATAGAATCTTTTGTTGCTGATTTTGAAGTGCCTAAGTCACTATTACAGGATGTTTGTATAAAGCTAACAAAGATTATAAAACACACTATGCTAAATGACGGAACATGAAGTTTGTTCATAACAGATTTAAATTTTTTATGTAGAATTTTTGTTTAAATGTATAGCAAAACTTTGTTCTGAATGCTCATTCAAATTCTTTTATTTGCCGGCCATT
>JBDSRT010000331.1:0-4265 GCA_039929165.1 Ginsengibacter sp. | reverse complement strand
AGTGACAACTCTCCAAAGAAAGCACCTTCGCCAAGCTTAGCCAGGATGCGTTCTTCACCATCGTCATTTGGTTGGCTAATAGTAACTTCGCCCTTGTCAATAATATATAATTTATCCCCGCGTTCGTCCATCCAAAAGATCACTTCGTTAGCTTCATACTCTCTGGGTGAAAGATGATTCATTAATTCTTCGAGATCATGGGGCGACATCGAGGAAAACAAGGGTACATCTCTTAATCTTTCGGAAGTCATTTTGAGACGGGTGGCGGTTTAAAGTTGAATGCCTGCATTGTTAAGGCGTATCAAAATAATCAAATAAAGAGTTATCAAAAATATATTTAAGAAACCAGGGTTATTTTAGCCGCCAACAGCCTTATTGGCGTATTAGGTCAGGGAAGCTTAATTTTAATGTTCATTTAAATCTTTTTATGCTTAATAGGGTAGTGATAACAGGTTTGGGTGCTTTAACGCCTATCGGTAATAATGTGCAATCCTTTTGGCAAAATGTTATTGCCGGAAAAAGTGGTACAGCAAATATCACACGTTTTGATGCAACTCTGTTTAGAACAAAATTTGCCTGTGAACTAAAAGATTTTAATGCGGTTGAGTTTTTTGATAAGGCGGAATTAAAGCGTATAGATCCTTTCACTCAATATGCACTTGTAGCTTCTGACGAAGCTATTAAGGATGCAGGTTTTGACTTTGAAAAAATGAATCCTTTTGATGTAGGTGTGATTTGGGGTTCAGGACAGGGCGGCATGGAAACCTTTGAAGATAACGTCACTGAATACGTTCGTGGCAGTGGCCAGCCGAGGTTTAGCCCATTCTTTGTACCAAGATTGATCAGCAATATGTCATCGGGCATGATCTCGATCCGTAATGGTTATATGGGTATTAACTACACTACCGTATCGGCCTGTGCTACATCAAATACGGCTATAATGGATGCCTTTAATTATATCCGTCTTGGCAAGGCGAAAATCATAATTACCGGTGGCTCCGAAGCGCCGATAACGCCGGCATCTTTTGGAGGCTTTAGTTCCATGAAAGCAATGTCTGCAAGAAACGACGATCCAGAACATGCCTCCCGTCCGTTTGATGCAGAACGTGATGGCTTCGTGATGGGAGAGGGAGCCGGCGCTTTAGTGCTTGAAGATTATGAGCATGCTGTTAAACGACGTGCATTTATTTATGGAGAGGTTACCGGCGCTGCAATGACGGCCGATGCTTATCATATGACGGCAACACATCCTGAAGGTCTTGGTGCTTCAAAGGCCATGGCAATTGCTTTAAAAGAAGCTAAGGTATCAATAGACCAGGTTGATTATTTGAATGTTCATGCCACCTCTACGCCGGTTGGTGATCTATCGGAGATAAAGGCTATACTTTCTCTTACTGGTAACAATACTTCAACTATGTTGATTAGTTCTACTAAATCTATGACAGGGCATTTGCTTGGCGCTGCAGGTGCTGTGGAAGCTATTATTACGTTGCTAGCTATGCGAGATAATATTGTACCGCCCACCATTAATACAACTGTTTTAGATCCGGCAATACCTGCTAATCTTAATATCATTACAACAGCTTCCGTAGATCATACAGTTAATGTTGCTATGAGTAACACATTTGGCTTTGGCGGACATAATGGTATTGTTGTATTTCAATCAGTATAAATAATTTTTTGGATAATTGTCCTGATTAATCTTTTCGCCCAACTATATAAACCTGTTGATCACCGATACTATAAGTTGTCTTTGTAACGTCGCTGTATGTTGCAATCAAAGTAATGCTATGTTGTTTTAAAAGCCTTTTAATTTCGCCAAGGGTAAAAACGTAATGTTTGTAGGCATGTGTTTCATTGGTTCCTTCTTTAGTATATAAAAGGTCGCTCGTCATATAACCGTCTTCAGGATAGTAAGTGTTCGTGACATCCATTGTAATATTCTCAACTGTATATGTTTTGTTTTTTGCGTAGGTCGAAAAATTAGGCAATATACTTTCCGCTATCATTCCGGAATTGATAATAAACCTGGCGCCTGTTATAAGACTTGCAGACACCTTTTGAATAAATACATTCATCTTATCAAAATCAAAATAACCAAAGCTATTCCCTAAACATATAGCCCCTGAGAATTTTTCATCAAGCTGCATATCCAGAATGTTGGCCTCAATAGTCTTAATGCTAAGATTTTCCGCGGTAATTTTTTCATTCAGGTTCTTTAAAAAAGTAGAGGAAATATCTACACCGGTAACATCAAAACCTTGTTTGGCAAGTTCTATAGAATGCCTGCCAAAGCCACAAGGAATGTCAAGAATTTTTTGACCTGGCTGAACGCCTAATTCATTTATTACAAAGTCAACTTCCTGTGAGGTCCAATCAACGGGCATTGCTTTTTCCCATAGCTCACAGTTTATGCCCTGGAAAAAATCTTCATACCAATTATCTTTTACATCTATAACAGTGTTCATATCATTATTATTTACAATGGTTACAGCCGAGGTCGCCGGGTTTAATCTTGTAGTTCTTTCAATGAAGCGCTATATACATGCAGTGTTTCATTGTCGATTGTAATTTCTTTTTCAAAGGTTAAACCAATTTTCTTCAAGAGCTTAATTGACTTTATATTTTCAGGAATTGTTGTTGCAAGAATATGTTTTAAATCACGCTCTTTAACTAAATGTCGCAACAATGCATTGGCAGCTTCATAGGCGTAACCGTTGTTAGCAAAGCGTGGTAAAAAAGCAAATCCAATATCGTTGTATTCCAGGTAATCTCTCTTAATGTAAGTAACAACACCAAGTTTATCTGTTGTTGCATTGTGTCTAACTACCCAGTAAAGTACACTGCTGTTGCCTAGTATTTTTTTTATGTAAGCATCTGCATCTGTCAGCGATGTAATGTTCCGGTTGCCAATAAATTCTAGCCAGCCTTCGGTGTTTAACAGTTCAAAAATGAACTCAGTATCGCCTGGCGACATAGGTTCGATTGAAAGCCGTTCTGTAATTATTGGTTGATCTCCGAAGTTCATGAATACAATATCGGCTAAAGTTTGATAAGTAAGTATGCAATCAATTTATCACTTTAATACACCAAGATAGCCTATCCACGGGCCAACAGCTTCCCTGTATTGGCTGGCCATAATTCGGGAAACCTGGTTAATATGATTAAGATCATGAACAACCCAGGTAGACAATAATTCGGCAAGTGTCACTTCTCCAAAAGCCGGATGGATACCTTTTTGTTCAAGGTTTTTCGCCGTGATATTTTTTGATTGCAAATCGTGAAGATTTTTTTGACGTAGTATTTTGAACTCATCTAAAAGCTGCGCTAGTGATTTGCCTTTACTGTCTTTAAACTGCATGGCTACATTGTAAGACTCAAATCTCTTATCAGCATTCGTAGAGAAAATAATTTCCGCTCTCACCATCCAATCTGTTTTTTCTCCATAAATGAGATGAGCGACAACTTCATGAACATTCCAGGTTTGTTCACCCTCATTGTTCGTGGTCCAGTCCTCAGAGATATTTCTTAAAAGAGTGTCAAGCACAGCCGGCGTACGTTCCAGGATCTCTATCGATTTCTTTAAATTAAAATTCATAATTACCAAATTATTCAACACAAGTTATAAATTTTGAATTAGCCCGATCTGAAGATGAGATGCAGTATTTAAATTTTATAGCATATAAAAGACATGAGTATAATGTTGAATTGTTCATGCCCTTTCTACCAAACAATTATAACAACCTGCCTTGGCATTATGAATATGTATATAAGCAATATCATCAGCCTCAAATATCTTTAAAAGCAAATTCTTCAAACCATGGCCTTCTACAACTGAAGATGCCTTCATCATCCCATGTTCGTCATAAGCTCTTATCGATAGAAATCTATGTTGTAGTATCTCCGGAATCTCATTCACAGCAGGGCTGGCAGCAATAGCGTTTGTTGTTACAAATACTGGCCCCGACGCCTGGTAAGGTGAATAAGTCTTATGATGTTGATATGAAAACAAAAGCACTTCTTGGCCAACTTCTGCATCTTTTAAACTTACCCTGCAGGGGAAGCCGGGCTTTTTGTCAACTGTCATTCTGATAGCGCCAAGATTTTTTAGTTCCTTCTTATCCAGATTGAAAAGGTGATTAAAGTTTTCTGCTGGTAAAGCTTTAATCTGAAAATTTATAGACATCGTTTTTTATTCGAATGTCTCATCTTTTATAGCTGTTTACAACCCGAATCTTGCTGACTTTTGATGCGTTGATATGCCT
>JBDSRT010000330.1:0-3672 GCA_039929165.1 Ginsengibacter sp. | reverse complement strand
ACTTCAAAATCAGCGTATTTTATTTTTACAGTAACACAACCTGTCAGCATGTTTGAACACCTTAATTCAAAGCCTACCCGTTCAGACATCCGGACTAATTCTCCTTTTAAAAAACGGGTATCAAATGTATCACTGTGAAAGGTGTTTTCAGTGCCTATACTTTTTTGTTCGTGGAAAGGAATTACCGGCGACTCATCTATGCCATTCGCTTTACGCCATAAGCTGTTACCATTTTTACCGAGTAAATTAATAACGGTTTCAACAGGCATTTCACTTAAATTTTTTATGGTATCAATGCCCTGCTTCCTCAATAGGTCGCTTGTTTTTGCGCCTAACATTGGCAGCTTTTCAATGGGCAAAGGCGCAAGATATTTTTTCTCCTCGCCATGCGGAATTTCAATGCTGCCTTTTGGCTTTACTTCGTTAGTTGCCACCTTGCTGATGAGTTTATTAGAGGCAAGTGCATACGACACCGGCAAGCCGCTTTCTTTAGAGATCTTGCTTATTACTGCCTTGGCAAAAACACTGCAGCCAAAATATTTATCCATGCCAGTCAGGTCAATATAAAACTCATCTATACTTGACTTTTCAAAAACAGGTACTTCACTTTTAATGATCTCAGTAACAAGGCGGGAAAAGCTGGCGTAACTATCCATATCGCCTTTAACCATACGTATCTGAGGGCATAGCTTTTTGGCTTGTCTTACAGACATGGCGCTTCTTACACCAAACTTTCTTGCTTCGTAACTGCATGATGCAATAACGCCTCTGTCGCTTGTTCCGCCAACACCTATAGGAATACCTTTAAGTGAAGCATCTTTCAAACATTCTACGCTCACAAAAAATGCATCGAGATCTAAATGAATAATATGTCGTTCAGAATTGCTCATTCAATAGCAAGGCAATTTACTAATTTTATTAGCAAGGCAACACTTGCTTTTTACTTTAATTATTTTAGAACCCGCCAATAAAATTATTTTTTTGACTTATACATTGTTACTTGCAGCAGCATGGAATATTCGAAAAAATCGTTGCTAACCAAGCGTGTTTGTTTAAGCCTGATCTTTTTTTGTTATGGATTGAGTTATGCAAGCTGGGCCTCCCGAATACCGGATATTCAAAAGCAACTGCATTTAAGCGATACAGCACTTGGAGGCATTTTGTTGGGGATGCCGGTGGGGTCATTCCTAACCATTATGTTTTCAGGCTATCTCGTTTCAAAAATTGGCAGTCGCAGAGTGATCACTTTTGCCTCTTTAATTTATGGTTCCCTATTAATCTGTGTTGGCTATTCACAAACTGTTTGGCAATTGGCTATATCGCTTTTCTTTTTTGGTTCAGCCGGCAATATGCTAAATATTGCTATTAATACACAAGCCATTTCGCTTGAGTCACATTATACCAAACGCATCATGTCTTCCTTTCATGGCATGTGGAGTGTTGCCGGTTTAATAGCTGCTGCTGTTGGTAGTCTTTTGATGGCTAAAGCGTTTCCAGTAAATCAACATTTTTTATATATATCCATTTTTGCGATGTTGACGTTTGCCATTTGTGCCAGACTACTGCTCGCTGAAAAAGGCAAGCCAACGCAAGCCGTAAGGTTCGCTTTGCCCGGAAAATATTTTTTAATCCTTGGATTCATTTCTTTTTGCAGTATGATGTGCCAGGGCGCAATGTTTGACTGGAGCGGCGTTTATTTTGACAAAGTGGTAAAAGTTGAACGTGTAAATATCGGCCTGGGCTATACTGCCTTCATGATTGCTATGACGTCGACACGTTTTATTTCAGATTGGCTTACACACCACTTTGGCTTTAAAAAGATCATTGCATTTTGCGGACTTATAACCTGTGTTGGCTTAATCACTGCAACACAATTTCCATACTTGTGGCCTGCAACTATCGGGCTGTTCTTAGTGGGCATGGGTGTTTCGCCTGTTGTACCGCTTGTATTCAGCGAGGCAGGAAAATCTAAAATAATGGCGCCCGGTATTGCTATAGCCACTGTGTCCACATTAGGATTCGTGGGCTTATTGATCGGCCCGCCGATGATAGGTTTTATTGCCGGCTTAACAAGTCTTAAAATATCATTTATTGTTTTATCTGTTGTAGGTCTTGCAGTAACGTTTGGTGCTTATTCATTTCAACCAAACAACACAGATCATAAATAGCAGAGATAAGCAAGACTCTCAAAAATATTGCTAAGGATTCACAACGATAGTGCCTGTCATACCACCGTGGAAAGTGCAGTGATACGCAAACGTCCCTGCTGTATTAAAAGTGATTTTTGCATTTCCACCGGCGGCGATAGTTCCTGTATCAAACGCTCCATCATCTGCTGTGGCAGTGTGTGAAGCATTATCACTATTTGTAAAGGTTACGATTGTTCCCTTTGCAACAGTGAGTGTACCTGGAGCAAAAGCAAAGCCCTGGATATTCACGCTCTTCCCTGTAGTGCCTGTTGGCGGAGGAGCGTTAGTACCATCTGTGGCATCTTTTTTACTACAAGCAGCAAACATGGTAACGACCAAAAAAAGCATCAAAGGTTGGAATAGTCTTTTGTACATCATGATAATTTTAGTTCGCTTTATTATACGCTGAAAACTAAAGATGGTTGCTTTAAATAAATGCAGACGCTATTTAAAGTTTTTGGTAAGACTAATATTCAAGCCACCACTGGTAATCGGCAAGGCGCCTACACCTACGCCTTTTAGCGGGATCTTAAAGTATGGTTCGAGGTTGAGTGTAAGGGAATTTGTAAGCTTATTTTGAAGCGTTAGTCCTCCAATAGCTGCAGCGGCAATGTTTACAGATCGGCTCTTATAGTTCTCACTTTTAGAATAACCGTAGCCGTTGTGTATAACAAAGTAATCATAGTTCTCGCCCTTCATTAAATAAGATGAAATACCTACATTGACAATGACACAATTTTTATTGGAAGACAGGCTGTAACCAGCTATCAATGGCACTTCATACATCCGGCAACTGCCATCAACAGTTTTTATTTCATAATTCTGCGGTAGATACAATTTTTGGGTATTAAAGTATTGCCCTTCGCTGTAATACGTTTTTTTATTATATATAAGCCCGGATTGCAGACTGAATTTTTTACTAAATCTATAACCAGCCATAACGCCAATATTAACACCGGTATGCGTAACTTTTTGAAACTTTATGGTGCTGATATCCGGCCCTGCAAGCAAGCTTATAAAAAAAGATTTAGAGGAACGCTGTTCTTTTTTAAGCTTAGATATTGTCTTCTGTAGGCTGGAATCTGTTTCCGGCTGTGGTGTAAATACTTTTGATATAATATTTAAATATGCATTGTCATTAATCATATTTACTGGCCGCAGACCTGGTGTTTGCAAAAACAAAGCAGGAAAAAATTGATTGTTTACATCGCTATCCTGAAGCTTATCAGCCGGCTGATAAAAATCCTTTACGTACTTTCTTATTAATCTGCGACTATAAAAAGTATTTGCAGGTTGCTTAGCTGTGGCTGATGTTTTATAGATCACACTAATACTACCGGGGGACTTTACTGATTTTTTTGATGGTGACAGTTTTTGTGGAGATATATTATTTTGTTCTTTAAATTTTGCAGACGAAGAGGCGGTCTTCGTTTGCGGCTCAAGTGTCGTATTATCCGTCTTTACTGTTACATTATCATCTCCA
>JBDSRT010000329.1:0-5809 GCA_039929165.1 Ginsengibacter sp. | reverse complement strand
ATTGAATCTCTATACATCACCAGGAGTATCCAGGACAGGGCAGATCAGTTGATCAGTGAATCTGAAATGTTGTTTACAAAATTATCCAGGCTATCAAGTTTGTCTGACCTGGCGTTAAGGCTTTATGGCTGGTACATTAAAAATGGTCATGCAAGAACTGAAGAAGATGAAAAAGAAATTTCATCATTGGTTAAGAATAATTTGCTTTTAGTCAAGCCAGACGAAACCAATTTTTACGAGCAATTATATTTTTATCAGAGCTATAGCTGGTATGCCTTTATAACACAGGATTTCTTAACCTATTACCGGTATACGCAAAAATGGGTTGATCTTTTTGAACGTGAGCCTCAAATGATAGATATCGAAACTACTGTCTATATAAAAGGTATGCATAATTTAATGGGAGCGCATTTCGATTTAAGGAACTATGAAAAATTATCAGAAACGCTTCATCGCTTTGAAAAATTTGCCCAAAGTGATGCTGTATTAAGAAATGAAAATAATCTTATCCAAACTTTTGTTTATTTAAATACATCAAGATTAAATAAACATTTTTTAGAAGGCAGCTTCACGGAAGGACTTTCGCTTGTTCCCGGGAGAACGGCAAAGCTGGATGAATATGCAATTTACCTCGACAGGCACAGGGTTTTAATCTTCTATTATAAAATTGCCAGTCTTTATTTTGGCAGCGGCGATTGCAGTACTGCCATCGATTATCTAAACAAAATAATAAACTGGAAAGTTGATCTGCGAACTGATCTGCAATGTTACAGCCGGCTGTTACACCTGATTTCCCATTATGAAATTGGCAATTATGATTTGATGGAATATTTGGTAAAATCGGTGTATCGCTTTATGTCAAAGATGCAAAACCTGAGTATAGTTGAAGAAGAAATATTTGCCTTTCTAAAAACATCTTTTCATATTAATGTGCAGGACGTTAAGCCTGCATTATTAAAACTTTTAGAAAGATTAAAAAGACATGAGAACAGCCGTTTTGAAACGAGAGCTTTTCTCTACCTTGATATTATTTCGTGGCTGGAAAGTAAAATTGAAGGTGTGCCTGTTCAACAAATAATCAAACAAAAATTCATGGGTAGAAAGGTGAGACACAAATAAGAGGCAATTATTAATATGCCTTTTCTTCGCCTTTTAATACATTAAATACAGTAAGAAAAACAATTTTGATATCCAGTAAGAGACTCCAGTTTTCGTTATACCAAATATCATATTCAACTCTTTTCTTTATATGCTGGGTTTCGCTGATCTCACCGCGAAAGCCATTTATCTGCGCCCAGCCTGTAATACCTGGCTTTGAGAAATGCCGCACCATATATTGGTTAACTAATTTAGAATAATCGTTTGTGTGCTTTACCATGTGTGGTCTTGGGCCAACGATACTCATATTGCCTACCAGCACATTTAAAAACTGTGGAAACTCATCTATGCTTGTACGGCGTAATAACTTACCAACTTTTGTAATGCGTTTATCGTCTTTAGTAGCTTGCTTAACAGAAGCTTCTTTGTTTACATACATACTGCGGAACTTATAGCAGCGAAATGATTTTTTGTTTTTCCCTGTCCGGATTTGTGAAAAGAAAATTGGCCCACGCGACTCTAATAGTATAAGTATGCTTAAAATAGGAACAAGCCATGATAAAATTAAAATAATCACCAACACGCTAAATACAACATCAAACACTCTTTTCTTAACCTTGTTATTAAAATCATCAATAGACTCACTTCTTAAAGTAAGAATAGGCATATCATTAAAGTAAGACACATGAAACGGGCCTTTTATAAACACCGAAAAATCAGGCACAATTCTAAAACGAATGCACTCATGCTCTGCATCTTCTATTATCTGGTAAAGCCTTGAATCCTGTTCAGGAGTTATGGTTGAAAAAATTTCATCTACTTTATACTCTTTTGATACGGCGATTGTATCATCAATGTCACTAATGATGGGGTAATTTGAAAGTTCTTTTACATTTTGTGGATTTTCGGTAAAGCCCAGGATTTCAGTATTGATGCTTTCCTGCTCAAGGTATACAGCTAACTTTTTCGACGTGTTATTATAGCCAACTATTAATATCTTTTTTAAATATTGCGTTGATTTTTTATAATAATAATTGATACCTATATAAGCAAAGCGGTTAAGGAACAAGCCAATCCCAAAGACAAAATTTGAAGAAAAAATAAAAAGTCTTGATATATAAACTTCTTTGGTTAAAAAGAGATATAGTATTAATGACAGGAACCATATGATGTAAATCTTCACACTTCTGCTGGAAAATATCTCGAAAGAAATAATACTTTTTTCAGCATAAACACCGCCAAGCCAGGCAAAAATTATCCAAAAGCTATTTATCAAAATCCAATACTGATTGTATTGACTAGAGTAGTTATCGGGAATCTCGCTTTTAAAAAAATACTTGCAGAGCACAAAAACAAGATTGAGCATAATAAGATCAAGTGCCGCCAGCGTGCCTTGCAAAAAGCGCATGAATTGCTTATTCATAGAGAAAATAATTCTTTTGATTTCGGAGATGCAAACTTACAATACCAAATGCTTGCAGCAGGAAATAGTAATTATTACATTATCATAATATAAACGTGTATTAGAAATAAATATTTGGTTTTTGTAAATTATAGAGGTCGTGTAACTCATAGAGTTATCAATTCTCCCAAATCATTGCAATAATTAGTTTATCCTGTTTTTTTTAAATAAAATCTTTATCAAGCCTGTCTAAAAAAGAAATTTTTTAAAAAAGGAATCGTAGTTACACGTATTACAGTAAGAAATCCTACTAGCAAAATCGGGTAGTTTTTGGGAAATAATAATTTCTTAAAAACGCTTTAAGGGTATGATCTGATGAATTTCAGATTAATGTTTACCCCTTAAACAATACCCTATGAAAACATTTTTATCCTTTTTGTTTCTTTTACTTGTAGTAAATGCAAACGCAAAAAATTATTATTTCTCCAGCACCTCCGGTGATGATTCCCGTACAGCTGCACAAGCCAACAATTCTGCAACACCGTGGAAATCTATTGGAAAATTAAATTCAATTTTCAGCATACTGGTAGCTGGAGATTCTATATTATTTAAACGTGGCGATGTTTTTCATGGCGCGATTACGGTAGCTAAATCAGGCACTGCATCTTCCCCGATTGTTTTTAGTGCATACGGCAGTGGTAGTAAACCTATGATTTCTTCACTAGTTACCTTTTCCAATTGGAATTCAATTGGCAATGGCATTTATGAAAGTTCGAATTCAGAACTGGGAGCGAAAATAAATATTGTACTTTTTAACGGTAAGCAACAGGAAATGGGCAGGTATCCAAACTCGGAAACTGCTAATAACGGTTACCTGATGTATGAATCCCACGTAGGTAGAACATCTATTACCGATAATCAACTAAGTTCCAGTGTTAACTGGACTGGTGCTGAACTGGTGCTTCGCACCCGTCGCTGGGTAATTGATCGTAATCTAATAAATTCTCATTCTGGAACTACCATTACTTACACTGCTTCCAATTCTTATGAGCCTTATAACAATAATGGATACTTTATTCAAAACAGTATAAAAACGCTGGATAGACTTGGTGAATGGTATTATAGCCCTTCAACTAAAAAATTAAGCATGTACTTCGGCTCGAATAGTCCGTCATCTTTTGCAGTACAGGCTTCTGCCCGTGAAGATCTTATCTCTGTGACCAGTTACAATTATTTAGTTTTTGATAACTTAGAAATACGAGGTGCGAATGCTTCAGGCATAAAAATCAGAAATGGTACAAGTATTACAATTAAAAACTGTGATGTGGATTTTTCTGGTCAGGACGGTATTAATGTATCAAGTCACGATTATTTAAAAATAGAAAATTCTACAGTTACTAACTCAAATGAAAATGGTATAAACCTGAATTACAGCGGAGACTTTGCAACAATAAGAAATAATAAAATCACAAACACGGCTCTTTTCTTAGGCTTTAATGGTAACGGAGACGGAAAAGGTATTGGCATAAAAACATTTGGAAATGGTAATGTTGTTGAGTATAACGAAATATTAAACACAGGCTACATTGGCATTTACTTTAATGGCAATAATGCTGTAATTAAAAATAATCTTGTGGATAGGTTTTGTATGTCAAAAGACGATGGAGCAGGTATATATACCTGGCAAGGAGATGTTGCTGATTACAAAAATCGTAAGCTTATAGGCAATATTGTTGTAAATGGCGCTGGTGCCGGCCCTGGTACAGATAACCCGACATATCTTCCCGTTGAAGGAATATATTTTGATAACGGCGCTTCTTTCGTAGAGTGCAGAGATAATACCATTGCCAATTGCGGAAACAATGGCGTATTTCTTCATAACGCCCATGATCTTGTTTTAAGAAATAATACTTTTTATAACTGTAATCGCCAGTTTACTGCTATTCAAAAAGAAAATAATATTGCTATGAGAAATAATGTCATAACGAACAATATATTTTTTAGCAAACAGGTAACGCAGTTAGCCTCTTATTTAAAATCTAATTTGAATGATATCAAAGATTTCGGAAAGATGGATAGCAACTATTATGCACGCCCGCTTGATGATAGATTAGTCATATTTAATAACTATGTAAAAAATGGCAGTGGTGTAAGTGAAAATTTTGTGCTGGAAAATTGGAAGGACAAATATAATAAAGACTTAGCGTCTAAACGTACAGCGAAACAGATTGCACCTTATAGATTAAATAGACTATTAACTGCGAGCAAGGTTACTAACGGCCTATTTGCAACCACAGTTACCGGTGTGCAAAATGGTAGTTGTTCAGTTGCCTGGAGTAATGATGGTAAGATGGACGGTGGATTTCTCGCTGTAACACCAGCATCACGCAACTCGACAGTTTATTTAAGTGTCGGTGCCTTAACTGCCGGAAAAAAATATGTGGTAAAATATACGGTTAGAGGATCAATTGACAGCAGTTCTACGATTAGTACCTATTTGCGTCAGGCACTTTCTCCATATACTAATTTAACCCCAACCCAAACCAGGGCAATTACACTAAGCAAGTCAGATAATGAAATGTTGTTTATTTGTGCAACAACTGAAGCAAACGCAACTGTAGTTTTTAGAGTTGACGATAGGGTAAAATACTACTTAGATAATATTTCAGTGTATGAAGCAGATGCATTTATTACAGATGTTGATGATTCTTTAAGATTTGAATATAATGCTTCAAAAAGTTCAAAAACAATCTCACTAGGCGATGATTACGTTGATGCGAAAAATAATAAGTTTAGCGGTTCAATAACACTTCAGCCTTATACATCTGCCGTACTTATTAAACAGAATGTTTCTTCATCAACAGCACCTGCTAATGTAGCTCCAGTAGTAGCCCTAACGAGTCCTGCAGCAGACGCCGGCTTTACTTCACCGGCCACTATCAGCATAGCTGCCACGGCAACAGATTCTGACGGTACAGTGAGCAAAGTAGACTTTTACAAAGGTTCAACTTTAATAGGATCAGACAATACAAGCCCATACACTTATAGCTGGGGCAATGTAGCAGCCGGATCATACACGATCACAGCTAAAGCAACAGATAATGATGGAGCGGTAAAAACTTCTGCCTCAGTTGCAGTAAATGTAACAGCGCCTGTGGTTGCTAATGTAGCGCCCGTGGTAGCATTAACAAGCCCTGCTGCAAACGCCAGCTTCACTTCACCTGCCACTATCAGCATAGCTGCTGCAGCAACAGATTCGGATGGTACAGTGAGCAAAGTAGACTTTTACAAAGGTTCAACTTTAATAGG
>JBDSRT010000328.1:0-5340 GCA_039929165.1 Ginsengibacter sp. | reverse complement strand
TTTGCTTAAGGGAGCAGCGCTTAAAGAATTACCGCTAATATATAATGCCTACCTGGTTGTTGAAGATGATCTTATAGCAGCCTATGGCGAAATGAAAAATTTTGATTCTACAGGATTTGATAAAAACGTTGTTAAGGATGTAATGGGAAAATTGGTTATGCCTTGTTGGTGTGATAGTCATACACATCTTGTATTTGCAGGCAGTAGAGAGGATGAATTTGTGGATAAGCTTAAAGGATTGTCTTATGCGGAAATAGCTGCAAAAGGCGGTGGTATTTTAAATTCTGCAGATAAAGTAAACCACTGTTCCGAAGATGAATTATTTGATCTTGCCTGGCAACGCTTGTTTGAAATTGGAAAACTTGGAACAGGCGCTGTGGAAATAAAAAGTGGCTATGGTCTTTCTGTTGAAGGCGAATTAAAAATGCTTCGTGTTATAAAAAGGCTTAAAGAAAAATCGTCTTTCGTTATCAAGTCAACTTTCCTTGGCGCACATACTTATCCACTTAAATTTAAGAATGATCATGATGGCTATATTAAATTAATTATTGAAGAAATGTTGCCGGTAATTGCCGAAGAAAGCCTGGCTGACTTTGTTGATGTGTTTTGCGAAGACGGCTTTTTTTCTCATGAAGAAATGACTATTATATGTAAAAAAGCCGCAGAGTTTGGCTTGAGACCAAAACTTCATGTAAACCAATTGAACAGTATTGGTGGTATAGAAGCCGGCATTAAATTAAACGCCTTGTCACTCGATCATCTCGAAACACTTATGCCAAAGGATATCGATCATCTGGCAAATAAATTTGATAACGAAATATGGAATGGTGTGTGTACACTTTTGCCTACGGCTGCCTTCTTTTTGCGAATGCCATTTCAACCAGCAAGAGCACTTATTGATAATGGTTGCGCTGTTGCACTTGCTTCTGATTTTAACCCTGGCTCATCGCCTTCCGGTAATATGAATTTTGTAGTTGCCCTAAGTTGTATCCAAATGAAAATGTTGCCTGAAGAAAGTATAAATGCTGCAACAATAAACGGAGCTTACGCAATGGGTGTAGAAGATATAGCCGGAAGTGTAACGGTTGGTAAAAAAGCTAACCTTATATTTATAAATCCGATACCCGGTATAAATTATCTGCCATATTCATTCGGCACTAATTTGATCGAGTCAGTTATGATCAATGGGATTTTTTTAAGTTAGGTTTTAAATGGATTTTTTCAATAATAAACGAAAGCTGTGCCATACAAAAACTTTTCATTCTATAATAAGCAGGATATTTTATCTCTTACCAGGTTAAGGCGTTTTGAAACCAAACTTGGTGAACGTTTGCAGTGTGTAAGTAACAAATTAAACCCTGAAGAAAGCCTGCAAGATGAAAAAATTAAATATGTAGTGTTCGGTATTCCGGAAGATGTAGGCGTTAAAGGGAATCTTGGTATTGGTGGCGCAGATTCAGCCTGGTTACCCTTTTTAAATGCGTTCTTAAATATCCAAAGCAACGATTTTTTGGAGGGAGATAATATCCTCCTGTTAGGGCACTTCAACTTTGGGGAACTGGCGGAGCTGATTGATAACAACGCGGCAACTGCTGATGAAAAAATTGAAGCTTACCGGCATGCTGTAAGTTTTATTGACGAACAGGTTGAGGCATTAGTTAAAATGATCACACAGTATAAAAAAATTCCGGTCATCATTGGTGGTGGTCACAACAACGCTTATCCTGCCTTAAAAGGCGCAGCCAAAGGTTTATATAAAGCGGAGCTTTTACAATTGGCTCAGTTAAATTGCATCAATCTTGATACGCATGCAGATTATCGTGCTGCCGAAGGCCGGCATAGCGGAAATGCTTTTAGGTATGCTGATGAAGATGGCTTTCTAAATAAATACTTTGTTTTAGGTATTCATGAAAACTATTTGCAACAAAATGTTTGGACAGATATGGTGAACAATCCTTTCATAGATTGTATTACTTATGAAGACATTTTTATTCATGAAAAAAGAAACTTTCGACAAGCCTTTACTGATGCTGTAAACTTCACCAGCGAAACGTATTGTGGAATTGAGATTGATATGGATGCTATTCAAAATGTGTTAGCAAGTGCTGCAACGCCCTGTGGTATTGAAGCACTGCAGGCACGGCAATTTGTAAATTATGTTGCCACTAACAGCGACGTGGCTTACCTGCATATATGTGAAGGTGCCTCACGTTTAAATGATGGCAGACAGGATGCAGGGATTGGTAAAATGTTAAGCTATCTGGTAAGTGATTTTATCAAATCGCATTCAACTCTTAAATAAAAACGCCATCAATTTCTTGATGGCTTTTTATTAAATCTATTGAGGAATTTTTAATTTCCATCCTACCTGGATAAGATCAGGGTCGCTAATCACATCCTTATTCGCTTCGTAAATTTCTCTCCAGGGCTTACCATATTTTTTACCTATGCCTGATAAGGTATCACCTTTAACTACTTCATATTCTTCCATGGTAGAAGATACACCGGCATCAGTAGTTTGTAAATTCATTACTACATCTGCAGACCTATAATCGGGGTCTATAGTATTATAAACCTGCCATAATTTATCTTTTGTCGCTGTAGATGTTGTGCCATCAATGTAAAGTACATTGTTTTGTTCACGCACCTGGAGGCCTTGTACACCTTCTGCCTTAGCAGCGCTTATTAGTTGACTGTATTTATCTTGTAAAGCCATGACTATAATTTTTTGTTTGAAGAAATTATTTTACCTGTAATTCATTTTTGATACTCTTAGGTTGCAATGCAGTAATAGACTGCATAAGCTTGGTAAGATTAGCTCTGGTTATTGAGCCTCTCAGTGTAACAACTCCATCCGAAACATCTGCTGTAACACCGCTGTAAGCAGCTACCGCTTGTTTTGCACCAGTAGTCAATGCATCATCTGTATTAATTACAACAGGTGCAGGTACGGTCATATTGTTAACCACAGACTTTACGCCCTTAGCGCTATTCGCCAGTTCTCCGCATTTTGTTCTGCAAGCGTCATCTTTACATTCACCTATTAGTGTGGCTACACCGTCCGTCACGCTTACTGTAGCGGGCGTGGTCATTTCAGTGTTTGTTTTAAGTTTCTCTTCAACGTTCGCTTTGATATCTGCATCTTTAGGCTTGCAACCTGCAAAAAGCAGGATAACTGCAAGCAATGCAGATAATAAGAAATTACTCAATTTCATTGTAGTAGATTTTTAGTTTGTAATATGATGAAACATGCTTTCATCTTTTGACAGGTTGCACGTAGCCATTTCTGGGCCACATTTTATTTATTGTGCTGTTTGTGTATTTTTTTCTAACAGGTGTGCATAACTACGCTTTCAAATTTGGAAACTCACTTTGTTATATTTGCGGCATTCCACATTATATGAATCTCCGTAAACAGGTAATGCAATATGTTTGAATATACAGAAGACTCGATTAAAAGCCTTGACTGGAAGGAACATATACGGCTGAGACCGGGCATGTACATTGGTAAATTAGGCGATGGCAATAGTCCTGATGATGGTATTTATGTATTACTAAAAGAAGTTATAGACAATTGTATTGATGAACATACAATGGGCTATGGCAAGTATGTAGATGTTGTAATAAAGAAAAACCTGGTATCTGTAA
The DNA here is from genome assembly GCA_039929165.1 of Ginsengibacter sp. Taxonomy (GTDB): domain Bacteria; phylum Bacteroidota; class Bacteroidia; order Chitinophagales; family Chitinophagaceae; genus Ginsengibacter. The sequence goes on along the minus strand of JBDSRT010000328.1, from coordinate 1,692 downwards.
GAGATTATGGACGAGGCATACCGTTGGGTAAAGTGGTGGATGTAGTGAGTAAAATTAATACCGGCGCCAAGTATGACAGCAAGGCTTTTCAAAAGAGTGTCGGCTTAAATGGTGTGGGTACAAAAGCTGTCAATGCGTTAAGCGAACATTTTGCTGTTACCGCTTTTAGAGATGGCAAACAAAAGCATGCAGAATTTGAAAGAGGCGAATTAAAAGTTGACAAAAAAGAAGATAAAACAGCCGAAGAAAATGGCACGCTGATCAATTTTATTCCTGATGAAACCATCTTTAAAAATTATCATTACCTGCCGGAATTTTTGGAAAATCAGTTTTGGAACTATTGTTTTTTAAATGCCGGGCTTGTAATTAATTATAACAACAAAAGATTTGTAAGTAAAAATGGCTTACTTGATCTGCTGCAGCGTAAAACTAATGAAGATGAATTGCGTTACCCTATCATTCATTTAAAAGGTAATGATATTGAAGTAGCCATCACTCATGAAAACCAGTATGGGGAGGAATATTATAGTTTCGTTAATGGACAATTCACCACACAAGGTGGTACACATCTTCTGGCATTTAGAGAAGGCTTCGTAAAAACCATTCGTGATTTTTATAAGAAAGATTATGATGCCGCTGATATCCGCAGCAGCATTTGTGCAGCTGTAAGTCTTCGTGTGCAGGAGCCGGTTTTCGAAAGCCAGACAAAAACAAAGCTCGGTTCCCAAAATATGTTTGAAGGCGGACCAGGCGTAAAGAATTTTGTAGCTGATTTTTTAGGCAAGGAGCTTAATAATTACCTGCATAAAAATCCTTCAGTTTCAGATGCTATAAAAAAACGCATAGAGCAAAGCGAAAGGGAAAGAAAAGATTTAGCAGGGATTAAGAAGTTAGCAAATGAAAGAGCTAAGAAAGCTAATCTTCATAATAAGAAACTAAGAGATTGCCGATACCATTTGAATGATGCTGCTGAAGGCAAAAACAAAGACACGATTCTTGAAAAGCAGAAGGAGAGTACCATTTTCATTACCGAAGGTGATAGTGCCAGCGGGTCAATAACTAAGTCAAGAAACGTAGAAACGCAGGCTGTTTTTAGCCTACGTGGAAAGCCTTTAAACTGTTTTGGTTTAACTAAAAAAGTAGTGTATGAGAACGAGGAGTTTAACCTTCTTCAGCATGCACTTAATATTGAAGAAGGCTATGAAACACTTCGTTATAATAACATTGTGATTGCCACAGACGCTGATGTAGATGGGATGCACATCAGGTTATTAATGATGACTTTCTTTCTTCAATTCTTTCCTGATCTTGTAAAAAATAACCATGTATTTGTTTTAGAAACGCCTTTGTTCAGAGTAAGAAATAAACAGGAAACGATTTATTGTTATGATGACAATGAAAAGCAGGCTGCGGTTAAAAAATTAGGTAATAAGCCTGAAATAACCCGGTTCAAAGGGCTTGGTGAAATCTCGCCTGAAGAGTTTGGTAACTTTATTGGAGCAAATATTCGTCTGCAGCCTGTTATGCTTTTACCAGATGTACACATACAGCAACTACTGGAATATTATATGGGCAAGAACAGCCCGTCACGCCAGGATTTTATCATTGAGAATCTAAAAGTAGAACTCGATCTGGCAGAAGTTAGTGGCATGTAGGAGCAGGTGAAAAGTAAAAACTTAAAAGTGCAAATTA
>JBDSRT010000327.1:0-5343 GCA_039929165.1 Ginsengibacter sp. | reverse complement strand
AGATGTTGTTACCTTGCCATGCTCCGAAAAGAGTTCATGTTCATCAGGCAGTACAGAATGATCGAAGCCATAATGATTCATGACATCGTCTGAAACAGCAGCTTTTTTAAAATCCCAAAAAACGCCTTCGCTTAAGGCCGAACTTGTGGTTGTAATATCGCCGGTGAATTTCATTGCAATAAAATCACCAGGTAAACCGATTTTCCAAACATTGTTATAAATGTCCGGTTCATTTTGTTTTACCCATGCTAGTTTTGACGCCGTAAAATTTCCGGGAGAGTTTAGGAGGTGTTGCAAAGATTTTTCATGACCAATTGAATCAAATGCTTTCTCGCCAATTTCTACAGCCCGGCTATCACACCAAATAATTGACGGTCGTAAAACCTTTTTGTCTTTGTCAATCATTACAAGGCCATGCATCTGGTAAGCAATACCAATGGCTTTAATCGCTTTGGGATCATATAATTTTTTAGCATTGCATTTTAAGATGGCTTGTTGCACATGTTCCCACCAAAGATCAGGAGATTGCTCAGCCCAGCCGCTTTGTGGGGCATCAACAACAACTTCCTGTTCAGGAAAACTTACCGAAGCAATACATTGCTTAGAAACCGCATCAACGACAGACACCTTTATGGACGATGTGCCGATATCTATTCCTAATAACAGCATAGCAAGTAAAGATTAATCTTTATAGCGAATGAAGATACGATACTCGAAAATGCAAAAATCAAAAAGGAAAAATGTAAAATCTATTTTATAAACATTCTGAGCACTTTATGCGATTACGGTTGCTTCTCATTTTGGCATTGCTTTAGCAGAGTTAGCAATATCTTTGATTTTTAGTTTCGCACTATAGCAGTCAATATAATTCTTCCCATGAAACGTCTGTTTATTTTTATTGCTTTTAGCGTGGCAAGCACCGCGGCGTTTACACAAAAAGTACATGTCAATACCTTCTTAGGCATTGCAAATTACCAGGGTGATCTGCAGAAAAGCAGGTTTACTTTCAGCCAGGCCAGATTAGCTGCAGGGTTGGGATTGTCCTATGAAATTACAGATCAATTTTTACTACGTGCCGGTTATATGACAGGGAAAATTACGGGGGATGATAAGCTGAATAACCGCACGGCAATTAGAAACTTAAATTTTACTTCTAATATTTCAGAAGGGAATTTAATGGGTGAATATTATTTTAAAAATCTTTACCAATATTCCTTGTCGCCTTATGTGTTTGCCGGTGTGGCAATTTATCATTTTGACCCATACACTGAGGACAGTCTTGGAGCAAAATATTTTCTTGAGCCGTTGAGCACAGAAGGACAGGGGTTTGTCTCCGGCGTAAATAATTATAAGCTTACACAATTTTCAATTCCTTTTGGCGCAGGTATTAAATTTGCCCTAAGTGATAATGTAAGGATTGGTTTTGAAATTGGAATGCGTAAGTTATTTACTGATTATATTGATGATATAAGTACACGTTATGTTGATGACGACTTATTGCTTGCTAATCGTGGTGCTAAGGCCGTAGAACTGGCTTTTCGTGGTGATGAATTAAAAAACGGTTTAACATACCCTGCTGCCGGCAGTCAACGCGGCGCTAAAGCAAAAGATGTATATTATTTTTCGGGTATAAGCCTGTCATTTCGTTTACCTGGTGGCGGTTCAAAAAGTCTAAGTGCTGGTGGTAGTAAGGGTGGCTCAAAAATGGGTTGCCCCACCAGGGTTTATTAATTTATTATTGAACCTTTCCCTTTATGCCGGGTTTATCTTTGTAATTAAATTGATGAAATGGCCTACAGCAACCAGCAGGACTTTATCCAGGCATTACGCTCGGCGGGAGAATTAATTGAGATTAATCATTATGTTGATCCAAAGCTTGAAATAGCTGAGATCACAGACCGCATCAGCAAAAGCGGTAACGGCGGTAAGGCTTTGCTTTTTACCAACACCGGGTATAATTTTCCTGTTTTGATGAATGCTTATGGTAGTGAAAAAAGGATGTGCATGGCATTAGGTGTGCAACATTTGAATGATGTTGCAAAACAGATCGAAGAGCTGTTTCATCTACTATCTTCTCCTAAAGAAAATATACTGGACAAATTAAAACTATTGCCAAAGCTCGGCCAGTTTGCAAGCTGGATGCCAAAGGTTATAAAAGGACGAGGAGCTTGCCAGGAAATTGTGATGTCGCAACCTGATATTACTAAACTACCTGTTATTACATGCTGGCCTAAAGATGGTGGACCATTTGTCACACTTCCTATAATTCATACCAAAGATCCCAACAACAATACACGTAACGTTGGCATGTATCGCATGCAGGTTTTCGGGCCAACGCTTACCGGCATGCATTGGCATAAACATAAAGTATCTGCAAAACATTTTAACGAATATAAAAAGCTTAACAAGCGCATGCCTGTTGCTGTAGCCCTTGGTGGTGATCCGGTATATGCTTATTCGGCAACAGCGCCCCTACCTGAAAACGTTGATGAATACATGCTTGCCGGCTTTTTGAGGAAGAAAAAAGTTGAGCTGGTGAAATGTTTAACGCAACCCGATATCGAAGTTCCCGCAGATGCTGACTTTATAATTGAAGGTTATGTAGATCCCAATGACGAATTAATTTGGGAAGGGCCGTTCGGCGATCATACAGGTTATTATTCTTTACCTGATTGGTATCCGCGTTTCCATATTACAGCGATCACGCATAAAAAAAATGCGGTTTATCCGGCAACTATTGTCGGCATTCCACCGCAGGAAGATGCCTGGCTTGGCAAAGCAACCGAACGTATTTTTTTAGCACCGATCAAGATGACGATGGTGCCTGAAATTATGGATATGAATATGCCGGTTGAAGGTGTGTTTCATAACCTCGTGATCACGCAAATTAAAAAAGATTATGCTGGCCAAGGGCAGAAAGTAATGAACGCTATGTGGGGTGCCGGACAAATGATGTTTAATAAGATTTTAGTGCTTACGGCCTTTGCACCAGATGCAGATAAATCATTTGAAATAGATGATTATGAAAAGTTAGCCGTAGATGTTTTTAAAAACCTGAACCCGGCAACTGATGTTTATTTCTCTTCGGGCCCGATGGATGTACTGGACCATAGCTGTTCTAAGCTTGGCTTTGGTGGGAAGATGTGTATCGACGGCACCTTTAAGTTTGAAGAAGAAAAAGAAGAGATTAGTCAGTGGTCATTGGTTGATAATCAGGCGTCATTGCAACTGGAATCTTTGTTCCCAGAAATAAAAACTGTCAACACGAATCTCCTTCAGAAAAATATCCCGGTACTTGTTATCTCTGTTGAAAAGAACAAACGGGATCACATCAGGCAATTACACAGCGCAATTTGTGAGTTGCCGGAAATAGAGGTCGTAAAAATGATATTGTATGTTGAGCATACTGTTGATGCCAACGATCTTACAGTTGCCTTATGGCGTTTTTGTAATAATATAGATCCTAAACGTGACAACATTTTAGTACAAAAACCATCTTTAAGCGATAGCACAAAAACCTTTGCCTGTCTTGGCCTTGACGGTACAAGGAAAACACAGACGCACGATAATTTTCAGAGAGACTGGCCAAATATAATTGTTGCCGATGATGCAACCATTGAAAGTGTTGATGCGAAATGGAATAGTCTTGGCCTTGGAAACTTTATATCTTCTCCTTCTTTAAAGTATAAAGAACAGATGTATGGCGAAGAAGCTGTGGTAAACGATCAACAGGTTATCAATAACTAACTATGAAAAAATATTTTCTACTTTTTATTTGTATTGGGTTTGTTGTGGCCTCAATGAAAAGTCAAACAACTACTCAATCTAATGCTGTCAACAACAATAACACTTTACTCTGGAAAATTTCTGGCAAGAATGCGCTGCCCAGTTATCTCTACGGTACATTTCATTTGCTATGCAAAGAAGATATTCACTTTGGTGCCGCAACAGATGCAGCTATGGCCGCCGTAAAGGAAGTGTATATGGAGCTTGATCTAGATGATCCGGGCGCCATGCTTTCCGGCATTATGTATATGAATATGCAGGACGGAAAAAAGCTAAAAGATTTTTATACAGAAGCTGAATTTAAAAGAGTAGAAGATTATTTCAATGATACTTTGAAGACGCCTTTAGCCATGTTCCAAAAAATTAAGCCGTATTTTCTTGCAGCTTTATTATATCCTAAAATGTTAGCCTGCGAAGATGTTTCCGGTGTGGACCAGGAGTTATCTAAAAAAGCGAAGAAAAATAATACGCCAATAACCGGTCTGGAAACGGTTCAATTCCAGGCGTCTGTATTTGACAGCATTCCTTATGAGTGGCAGGCAAAGGAATTATTAAAAAATATAGATAGCGCCCGTCAATATAAAATTGAATTTGCCAAAATGGTTAAGGCTTATACCGCTCACCAGCTGGACGCCATGGAAAGTATGGTTGACAGCAGCGGTTTTACTGCAGATAAATTTGATGACATCCTGCTTAAAAAAAGAAACCTAGCCTGGGCTGAAAAATTAGATAGTGTAATGGCTGCAACGCCTGTTTTTATTGCGGTTGGCGCCGGGCATCTTATTGGTGAAAAAGGTTTAATACAATTGTTTAGAAAGAAAGGCTTTACTGTAACAGCTGTGATGGATAATTAAGTGCGACGTATTAAACGCCGAACTGCAGCAGGTGATGATCGAGATGTTTGTATTGTAAAGTGTTCCATTCATCTGGCGTAAGTTTTCCAAAGAAGGGATGAGCAGCGGGAAGTTTGCCGGCTTGACCAAGTTCACTAAAAGCAATTAAATTTTGTTTGAGTTTGTCTCTTTCTTCTGCAAAGTTTACATCGCCATTTATAATAAAACTTTTTGAAGTTGGTTGATTGTGTTTGAGCGGTTCGGTAGATGTATATTGTTTCTTTACCATCTTGCCAAACAACAAAGCCATCAATCCTCTTTTAATTTGGTGTTTACCAAGAGCGACCATCAATGGTTTTTGACTGTGCGCCAACATTTGCCCCACAGTCATCTTACCCCACAGAGCTCTTGTGTCCGGTTTTAATTTATCAATCCTGTCGATGATTACCTGGATTTGTTTTGTATCAAATAAATTAATCCACATACCTCTAAATTAAGCAATCGTTATTCAGTAGATGAAAATGGCATCAGTTAAATAATAACCGCAAAAAGCCTGTTAAACTTTGCACCTGTTTTAATGCAAATTGACATTAAAATTGCTCCAGCTTACTAAAAAAGAAGTCACCTTCTATAGTTGCATTTTCATGACTGTCACTTCCGTGAATAGCATTCTCGCCAACAGAAGCTGCATAGAGTTTGCGGATAGTACCTTCTTCAGCATTGG
>JBDSRT010000326.1:0-2560 GCA_039929165.1 Ginsengibacter sp. | reverse complement strand
AACAACAGATGTATAAAAGTCTTGTGTTGTATAGTTCGATAAAAATGATAAACCGCGGCAATAATAAACCCGGTTAAAAAGCCTTCCGCTCTTACATCATGATTGGAAATAATAATGTGCTCCGCGGTTAACAAAATAATTACTGACCATAAGGCTATTGTGCTGTTGTCATAGAGCCGCCTGGCAAAATGAAAAGTATAGGCCGCTCCCATCAACATTATTAAAATACCTGGCAACTTATACGACCAACCTGCAATACCAAATATTTTAAAAAACACGGCTGTTATCCAGAAAGGCAAATGAGGTTTATCCAGCCAATCTTTGTTTTGCGAAAACAGTTCCAGGTAATTATTATTCTGCACCATTGTTTTGGTAATGGATGCATACAAAGTGCCGTCAGTGCCTAAAACAGGAATGAATATACCGCTGAGGTTTAGAAACACGCATAAGCCGACAAGCCATTTTAATACAACAGTATTGCTTGATGTTATTTGATTATGGGTTAACATGGCAAAAGATTATAATACAGTTACCAGCTAAATAAGCTTTTATCTTCAATGCCTACAAAGATGCCATTCTCCCTAATTTCTACCGGATAAACTTTAAGATGATAGCCTTCGCCGGAAGTATTTCTTCCGTTCATTAAACTAAACCTGTAACGATGGATCGGGCAAACAATGTTGCCGGCATTATCAATAGATCCATCTGATAATATGCCGCCGGCATGCGGACATATTGCAGCGCAGGCTTTCAGTCCATCCCCTGTTTTTGAAATGCAAATATTTTTATTTTCGGCTGATACCTTTGCCATATTGTTTGGCCCAAAAGGAATGTCATACTCTCCATCAGCTACTTTGTGCCATTTAAATTTTTTGTAAGAAGACATGATATTCAAAAATAAAACTCAGCCTTATAGGGATACCGCACCTGGTAAATTTCACGAACCTTATTTAAGATCGTTTGTCTTAGCTCATCAATATTTTTACGCTCCGTTGCAGAAATAAATACGCAGTTTCCGTTAGTTTCTCTTTGCCATTTTTCTTTTAGCTCTTCAAGCATTTCAGTCTTAATGTTATCTTCCAGCCATTCGTCAAAAGTGTTGGCTTCATAAGCATCAAGCTTATTAAAAATTGTTATAGTCGGTTTGTCGAAGGCGTTTAGTTCCTGGAGCGTTTTATTTACTACAGCAAATTGTTCTTCAAACTGGGGATGAGACACATCAACCACATGTAACAAAATATCGGCTTCTCTTACTTCATCTAAGGTGCTTTTAAAACTTTCAATTAAATGATGCGGAAGCTTCCTGATAAAACCAACAGTATCGCTAATTAAAAAAGGTGTGTGACCAAAAACTACTTTTCGTGTGGTTGTATCAAGCGTGGCAAACAATTTATTTTCAGCAAACACTTCGCTTTTACTCAACAAATTCATAATGGTTGACTTGCCAACATTGGTATAACCAACCAACGCTACTCTTATAAATTCGCCACGATCCTTTCTTTGTGTGAAAGCCTGCTTATCAATTTCAGAAAGCCGCTTACGGAGTAAGCTGATCTTTTCTTTCACGATACGACGATCCGTTTCAATTTCAGTTTCACCCGGACCCCTGCTGCCTATGCCGCCGCCCTGTCTTTCCAGGTGACTCCACATACCTTTTAGCCGTGGCAATAGATATTGATATTGAGCCAATTCAACCTGCACTTTGGCCTGCGCCGTTTTGGCTCTTGACGCAAAAATATCCAGTATCAAATCTGAGCGATCTATTACTGTTACTTTAAGTTCTTTTTCAATATTTTGAATTTGAGAACCAGAAAGCTCATCATCAAATATTACAAGATCTACCGAATGGGTTTGAATATAATTAAAGATCTGCTCAAGCTTGCCTTTGCCAACAAAAGTTCTGCTATCCGGCATAGCCAGTTTTTGAATAAAACGTTTTATGGCTTTTGCGCCGGCTGTTTCAGCCAGGAAAGAGAGTTCGTCAAGATAATCGTTAAGCCGGGCTTCGGTTTGCTCTTTATAGATCAGGCCGACCAAAATAGCATTAATGCTATCGTTTATTAATCGCTTTTTTTCAATCAACTAAATAAAAATTAATGAAAGTAAAAGATACTAACCTTTAGCGGTTTGCCAATTGCTGGCAATAATTATAAGCCGCTAATTGTAATACCTATTTGGTAAGATTTCATATCAGGGCCCACACCGTCTTTTAAAACATTGTTGAGCTGGTAAGATCCAAACAACGAAAACACGCCGTACCCAACACGGGCTGTGCCCATAAGTCTTGTTGAATTGAAAAACTTTTTACTATTTTCTTTTTGCAGGTAACTGTTGATCGTTTGATTATTTTTATTCTGAAGCGTTTTACCTTTTGTATGTGCATTTATTAATGTGCCCACCTTAGCACCCAAAGCCAGTTTTAAACTTTTAGCAGGCGTTTCAGGTTTTGAAGTAAATCTTAATTCAAGAGGAACTTCCAGGTATGAAGTTGACACTTTGTATTTTTTGAAATGATCGCTTGAATCAAGTGCGTTAAAAGGCAAATTGTTTAATGTTGACT
>JBDSRT010000325.1:0-3710 GCA_039929165.1 Ginsengibacter sp. | reverse complement strand
ACAGCCTCTGTTGCAACACCAAGTTGCGTATACCAGATTTCATTGGCATCATGCTCAACCCAGCCAGGTTTTGGAAAATATTGTGTGAACTCTTTTTGAGCGGTGGAAATGATCTTTCCCTGTTTGTTGAAAACTATTGCCCTGGAACTTGTTGTTCCCTGGTCAAAGGATAAAATGTATTGAGACATGCAATCGTGCTTTGGTAAAAGGCAATACAAGTAAAGCAATATTTTCTTACCATAATAAAAACGACGTAACTATTTAAGAGCTGGCATCTATTTGCTTATCAAATAATTTTTGGCTATGGCTGTAAATTCATCGACCTGGTTGTTGATCCATTCGTTATTTTCATTGAATTCAATAGCCATAATTTTCGCAACCTTTGGTGCAATGCGTAAAGCCTCCTCAGCGTCTAGTAACAATATTCTTGTTCGCCTTGACAAAACGTCATCTACTGTCAATGCCATCTCGTGAATAATAAATTTTTTAACGGCAGATTTGTACAAATCACAGGCAACACTGATTATCTCATCGACGGAAGACGATGGTAAATTTGAGGTTAAGAACACTGATCTTAGTTGTCCAAAACTATCTAACTTTAATTTTGAGGTGATACTAACTGTTTGTTGATAATGAGACGTTTGTTCAATTGTACTTATTACATCTTCACCCATTTTTCTATACGTTGTCCACTTCCCGCCGATGATGCTATACAAACCTGAGGTAGATCTCATAATGCGATGTCCTCTTGAAATTTCTTTAGTGGACTTTGCCCCGGATGCCGCCAATGGTCTCAACCCTGCAAACACACTTTTTATGTTAGAGCGGTCTACTTTTATATTTAAATATTGATGCAATGTGTCTAGGATAAAATTGATTTCATTATCCGAAGCAATTGGTTCCAGTGATGCCCTTTCGACCGGCATATCTGTCGTGCCGACCAAAACTTTATCATGCCAGGGAATAACAAACAGTACCCGGCCATCTTTTGTTTTTGGAATCATCAGCGCATCAGTGGATTCAAAAATTTCTTTGTCGAACACTAAATGAATACCCTGACTTACGCTTAAAGTGTTTTTGGATGATGGCTCATCCATCTTCAAAACTTCGTCAGCAAAAACACCGGTTGCATTTACCACTGCTTTAGCTCTTATGTCGTAAGACTTGCCTGATAATATATCTTTCCCTTTTATGCCCGAAATTTTTCCAGACTTTTTATTAAGGTTCTCAACTTTAAAATAATTAATGGCAAACCCGCCATGAATAAAAACGTTCCTTGCGAGTTCTAAGGCAAAACGGGCATCATCAAAACGGCCATCATGATAGAGCACGCCGCCAATTAAGCCGTCCGGTTTTAATCCTGGCATAGCTTTTACAACTTCACTGGCTTTTACAAATCTTGTAGAGCCAAGACTTGACCAGCCGGCGATCCAGTCATATAACTTAAGACCGGCAAGGTACTTTAGCCTCTCCCATTGTGAATACACCGGAATTATAAATTGCTGATCGTTGACAAGATGCGGCGCATTTTTTATCAGCAAGCCTCTTTCAACATTCGCCTCACGAACCAGCCTGATATTGCCCTGCGCCAAATATCTTACACCGCCATGAATAAGCTTGGTGCTTTTACCGGATGTTGATTTCGCAAAATCAGATTGCTCAACCAGGAGAACTTTATAACCTCTTGTAGCTGCTTCAAGTGCTGTTCCAAGGCCTGTTGAACCACCGCCGATCACAACAATATCCCATTCTGTTCCTTTTTCAATTTCATCAATAACGAGGTTGCGGTTCACTTTTCTTTACTTTGAATGCAATGTAATATGCAGAAAGGTTTTTAAAAGATTATCATTTTGAAGAAACTACAGTCAACAGTCAAAACACAGCAATAGGTCAAAATTCTGCATTAAAAAAACAATGGTTTGCCAGCCAAAGCCTCAACAAAAACCGCAGAAACAATTAAAAGATATCCTAATGATAAGAGTAGAGTTTGTGTTTTAGATCTGGCTACAAAATACCCTAGCAGTGGCAGTATTTGCAGAGAATGAATACCTAAAAAATGAGCTATACGCAAATCGCCATAATCTGAACTCCAGCCAGTAACCGGTAGGCCCGCCCCGCCATCCGGCGCCCCAACTGTATGTTGAAGCTGCCCGATCATAATGCCACCTTCTAAAGAAAAAATAATAAAGAATAATAACCCAAGCCTGATGCCCCAAACGTAATGCGAAGAAATGGTGAAGTTTTTCTGTCTAAAGAATTTTATACAGATAAGAATACTGATGATGGTAAAAATAACAATGATAAGACCCATCACGCTAAATACCATACCATTAAATACTGACGAGCTATTATAATGAGACGTGGTTCCTCTTAACACCTGCAAAAGAATTAAGGCATTCTCCAGGAACATGGTAATAACAATACCCATGCTAAATCTTTTTATAGCTTTTCCACTTTTTAAATAGTATAATAGCCAGCCCATGGTAAATACCATGATGGCGACTGAAGCATAAAACTTAAATGGCTTAAGCCACATATTTACGCCTGAGATCTGCCGGCTATCGAAGGCCATCATTACAAGACAAATGAGAGCAACAACTGCATTAAATAATCCGAAGCGAAACAACAAACGATTCCGTCGTTGTAGTTCTATAAAAAAATTCATTGTGGTCTATTAAAAGTTTGCAGCAAGAAATTCTTTGGTTTTCAGCCAGCGAAGCATGAGGTATAACAACAAGCCGAATGGCCCCAGCATAAAGGTAAGAAACAGGCAGGGCGCCGTTAACCAATAATGAATGTGATGCCTTTTTGCATTCTTTTGTATCCATATTCCGGTCATTAGATCAAACGCTAAATAATGCAACCACCCTGCTGTTACCAATGTTCTATTTTGAAACAAAGTCATTACGCCATTTAAAGAACCAAAGCCCTTTAGATCATTTAAATTAATAGACGAAAATATGAGCCAGGTATACACAACAGCAAATAATGTAATAATGATGCCGATCAAAAATTTGTCATACTTCGGCCAAAAGGGACTAATAAAAATTAAAACTACCCAACTGCACATGGCAACAGTGCTGCATATTTGAAAGATAAGATCAGGAGACATAAAAGATAGTTTTCTTAAGCCGGCAATGATGCTGGTGCGATGTAATGAATTAAGCAGTGTAAGACAAGTTAAGTCATTTATTTCGGGTATGATAAAGTGAAAAAGTAATTGTAATTTTTAAATCGGTATCAGCATTTTTAGATCTTATTTATAATAAACCACGAACGGTTTTTAAAGCCTGTTGAAAAGTATTGACCAAAAAATTTTGTTATTCCCTACATTTAAGTAATTAAATTTTATAACCATGACACTTCTCGGATTTGTTGTTTTGCTGATAATCGCAGCCATCTGTGGCTCCGTAGGTCAGTCGCTCGCCGGTTATGATTTAGGCGGATGCTTTGTATCCATTATTGTAGGCTTTATCGGCGCTTATCTTGGCTTGTGGCTGGCAGCAAAAATGGGGTTACCAAAACTGTTTGAAATTACCATTGACGGCAAACCTTTTCCTGTTGTATGGGCTGTGATAGGCTCGGCCTTATTTACGCTTATTATGGCTTTATTGCGAAGAGCATTTTTGGGGAGAAGGTAGCAGGTGACTCTTAGGAACAACAAATCGACTCAACGTCCCGCTCCAGAGACGTTGTTAAGAAAGAAAGTA
>JBDSRT010000324.1:0-5145 GCA_039929165.1 Ginsengibacter sp. | reverse complement strand
TGCCTTATATTATTGAATATGCATTTGAAACGCTTAAACTTCACAGGCTTGAAGCCGTGGTTGAATCAATGAACAGCCGCAGTAAAAAGGTGATGGAAAGTCTGGATTTTATTTATGAAGGAACCTTGCATGAGAGCGAAATGAAAAATGGTCAATATATTGATCTCGATTATTACGCTATGATCAATACGACTGAAAGATCAAATCATTAATCATTCATGGATAAAATCTTATTTGAAAATCTATTTAAAGACGGATTACTATCAGAAGGTTCTTTTAAAAACGTAACTGATCTCAAAAGACCACGAATCATTTCCGTCTTTGCCGAATTAAAAATTCTTTTATATACCGGGATACTATTACTTACCGCAGGCATAAGCATTTCAGTTTATAAAAATATTGACAGCATTGGCCACCAGGTAATTTTGTTAGCTATAGCACTGGTTTGCACTGCATGTTTTTACTGGTGTTTTAAAACCAAACTGCCATTTTCGACCGGCAAAGTAGAAAGTCATCCGCCATACTTTGATTATGTTTTGTTATTAGGATGCTTACTGTTACTAACTTTTATAGCTTATCTCCAATTTCAATACAGCGTCTTTGGCGATCGGTATGGGTTAGCAACCTTTATACCGATGGTCTTGCTGTTTATAATAGCTTATTTCTTTGACAACATCGGGATATTAAGCCTGGCTATAACAAACCTGGCAGCCTGGGCAGGTCTTGCGGTGACGCCTACAAAAATTCTCAAACAAAATGATTTCAGCAGTAGTACTATTATTTTTACGGCCGTAACTCTGGGAATTTTCTTATGCCTGTTGGCTGTGGTATCTGTAAAAAAAAAAATTAAACCTCATTTTAATTTTACGTACAACAATTTTGGTATTAATATTTTATTCATAGCGCTGATTGCGGGAATGATCCATTATGAAAATTTGTTTCTGTTGTGGTTTATAATTATTGCGGCTTTTGGTTTTTATGTTTACAGAAAAGCAGTTAAAGACCATTCTTTCTATTTCCTTTTAATGTTGGCAATTTATATTTATATAGCACTTGGGTATGTTGTGCTAAAACTTCTATTTGATGTTGCTGATCTTGATGTTGGAGGAGCCTATCTTGCTTTTACATATTTTATTGCTTCTGCGGTTCTGCTGATCATTTTTTTAACAAGGATGAACAAAATCTTAAAACCTCATGATCGCTTACAATAAGCAGTGGTTATATAATTTATACGTAAGAAATAAGGCTGAAGAGGCTTATCGATATGGCGACATCACCTTGATGGAAAGAGATTCAATTCTTTTCAAACATCCTTACCTGTTTTATACGCCTAACATCTTTGTAAGAGTTGGTCTGTTTCTTCTCACAATTATTATCTCAAATTCGTCGGTCGGTTTATTTTCATTACTATTCATGTCAGGTAACATTGCAACCGCTATTGGTATATTGGCCATAATAGTCGGTGCTATAAATTATGGCGTACTCGAATTCTTTACCCAAAAAAAACATCATTTTAATTCAGGCGTTGATCATGCTTTAATGTTGACCACAGCTACCGGCTTAGTTGCTGGACTGAATCTTCTATTTAATGTATCACCAATTACCAATGCTTTTATTAGTTTCCTAATCGCCTCTTATTTCGCCGTAAGATTTTCTGATGCCTTTATGAGCATATTGGCTTTCTGCTGTTTCGTATGTTTGACAACACTTGCCGTAATCACGCATTTCCCGGGTCTCAAATATTACTTACCATTTACCCTGATGGCCTTTTCTATTGCAAGTATTATTGGCATAAAAAAGCTTCGCAGAAGAACTTATTACGGAAAGTATTATAATTCCAGTTTATTGTGGCTTGAAATTATATCGGGTATCGGGCTTTATGCCTTTGGAAATTATTATGTGATAAAGGAAATTGGCAACAGTCTTTTAAATGCACAGGCGAACGATTCAATCGTTCCTTTTAGCTTTATCTTTTGGATACTGACTATTGTAATGCCGTTGGTGTATTTAGGCTATGGCATTGTTAAAAGAAACATTTTATATATCAGGCTGGGGCTTATTTGTATCGTAGCAATGGCGGTGACAATCCGGTATTATTACAACTTTCTATCTGCTGAAATTTTTTTAACGCTTGGCGGCATTTTCGTCACTCTTGTAGCCTGGATACTTATCCGTTTTTTAAAACAGCCACGTAGCGGTTTTTCATCTCTTAAGTTATTTGACACTAATGAGCTGGTAAATCTGGAATCGCTCATCGTGATTGAAAACTTTAGCCAAAATTCACCTTCGCCTGATGATCCATTATTTGGTGGCGGTAGTGGTGGTGGCGGGGGCGCATCGTCACACTATTAATTAGTCCAATCCCCATTTTATTTTCAATTCAGTTTGCTGCACATCGTGCATTCTAATAGCATCATAATGCCCTGCAGCTTTTTTACAGCGGAACGCCTCATATAAAGTAACTGCACAAGCCACCGAGATGTTTAGAGACTTAATAATGCCGACCTGCGGAATAACAAACTCACCATCGCATAAGATCCGAATGTGTTCACTCACACCAAATGTTTCATTACCGAAAACCACGGCAAGCGACTCTGTAAAATCCATTGTGTATATATCCTGTGCTTTTTCACTTAAATGACTCGCAAAAATTTTTTGATAACGTTTGCGCAGTGATTCAAAGCATTCCTCAACATTTGTAAACTGGTGAACTGTTAACCATTCTGCTGCTGTAGATGAACTACGGTAACCCCACTTCTTATGTGGTGCAATACGGTCGTTCAAAATATAAACGTCCTGTACGCCGATAGCGTCGCAGGTTCGCATGACTGCCGATACATTATGTGGGTCGAATACATTTTCAAGCACAACAGTTATATCTGGCTGCCTTTTATTCAATACTGATGTTAATCTGTCACGACGTTCAGGTGTCATTAAGTTGGTGTTACAATAAAAACCTGGCTTACAAATTAAGCTGTTATATTAATAGATGGCACCAATATAAAACTTTGCGGAAAACTGAATTATAACGTGAGATGATAGAAAGATAATTTACACAAGTGAAGGTACTTCCTTCGCTTTTTTAGCAAGATGAGCGTACCAGCAGAGTGAAAATAAAAGTATAGATATGTTCGTCTCATTTAGCGAAGCAAATGTTTCGGCATGTAGAACACAGCTAAACACTTCGGTAGATTGCCTGGTAAAAAATAGTTGCGTTTGATTCTCTGTTGTGCGTATGCGGTAATTCATCTGCAGATCCTCCACTTCTACCATTCCGGTTTGCACTAAAAGCCTGTCACGCTCAATTTTGCCAAGCGGCTGGCTATATTCATTAAGTAAAATTGTAGAAGTATGTTTTTTTACCACTTCTTCATATACTGAAAAAACTCTTTTTACATTTAAGCAGGTTATGCGGAATGCGGACACTTCACTATCAATCTTCGTATGAATCACCTTTTCAGCGCCTTCATATATTTCTATTTCCGGCTTACTATCTGAACCTAAAATGCGTACTTGCATAACTGTATTTTTTAAAAAATAAATGTATAAAATACCTACAACCACTCTTCAGGATTCTTACCAACATTTAGCAAAGATTATCCACATCACGTTAATTTCTATGTTACCTATATTATCAAATGATTAAATATTTCTATTGTTTACTTCTAAGTAATAAAAAATTTGTATGAAAACACTCTTCTTTATATGTCTCTGTGCAATGATCGCCTTTGGTTGTAAATCATCTGACTCTGAAAAGAAAACAGCGTCTGTATCATTAAAAGATGCACTTGCTGCTCATATTGATACTTCAATTTCGGCAGCTGATGATTTCTTTATGTTTTCCAATGGCCGCTGGATAAAAGAAAATGCCATTCCCGGCGAAGAAAGTTCCTGGGGAATTGGCAACCTGGTTGTAAACGAAAATCTTGATCGACTTAAGATTATAAATGTAAATGCTGCAAAAGAGGAAGCAAAAATCGGTTCAGCCACACAAAAGATTGGCCATTTCTGGACAGTTGCTATGGATAGCGCAGGCATTGAGAAACAAGGACTCAGCGCTCTGAAACCTTATCTGCTTAAGATTGACAGCATTGATAATATGGCCTCACTTGTTGGCGTATCTGCAGCTTTGAATCGTATTGGTGTAAGTAGCCTCTTTGGCGATTATATTGGCCAGGATGATAAGAACAGTGAAGTAATGAGTTATAAGTTATGGCAAGGCGGTATTGGCTTGCCTGAAAGAGAATATTATTTTAATAAGGACTCATCCACACAAAACATTCGCCGACAATATTTAGCATACATCAAATCTATTTTGATGTTACAGGGACAAGATTCAGCTGTTGCAAATTCATCTGCACAGGCTATAATGCAACTGGAGACATCACTTGCCAAATCTTCGAGAAAATTAGCTGATCTGCGTGATCCTTATACCAATTATAATAAAATGGCTATAAAAGATTTGAGTAAGCTTACACCCGCAATCAACTGGCCGGATTTTTTAAATGCTATCCAGGTAAAAAATATTGACTCTGTTATCGTTGGGCAGCCGGAATTCTTTAAAACGCTTAACACTGTATTAAATTCCACTTCTATTAACGACTGGAAAAATTATTTACGTTTCAGGCTGATACGCAGCTATGCTTTTGCCCTGCCCGACACGTTTGGTGTTGCCACCTTTAATTTTTCAAAACTGCTTAGTGGCGCAAATGAGCGTAAGCCCAGGTGGAAAAGAGTTTTAGATGCTGAAGAAGATGCTATGGGTGAACTTTTGGGGCAATTGTATGTAAAAGAATTTTTTAATGAAAAAACAAAAAAGAGGTATGAAGATCTTGTAGAAGCCATAAGAACAGTGTATAAAGACCGAATACAAAATTTAACCTGGATGAGTGACAGCACTAAGCAAAAAGCTTACTTAAAACTTGCTGCTATAAAAAAGAAAGTGGGCTACCCGGATAAATGGAAGGACTTTTCTGCCATGGATATTAGCAACGAAAGTTATGTGCAGAATATAATCAATGCCAACTTATGGTGGCATGATCGTGAAACAGATAAATTAGGTAAGCCCGTTGATCGTGATGAGTGGGAGATGACGCCGCAAACTTACAACGCATATTACAATCCAAGCAACAACGAAATTGTTTT